>JAJFGM010000755.1 GCA_021776145.1 Kiloniellaceae bacterium
CACCGGCAGGGTCATGTAGGCTACGACATGAAAGCTCGAGACCAGCACGGTCTCCGGCCGGATATGTTCCAGCAGGCGCTCGAGAATCAGAAGACTGGCGCCGAAGGTGACCGCGCGGAAGGAATCGCTGACGTTGTCGAGCTCCGGCAGCCCCATGTAGAGCAGCAAGGTCTCGTTCGGCGGAAAGGCCCGCGCAAGTTCGCCGTCGGTCATCACGTTGGTCGGGTGAAAGGCGATGATGACGTTGCGGATATTCGCGGGAACCTGCGCAAGTGCCGGCGCGGCGAGGCTATCGAGGCTTTCCTTGCACCAGGCCGTATAAGCGGGATGGGAATAGGGATTGAAGATACGCGTCTCGTCCAGGCCGACAGCGCGCAGCGTATCGTGCAACAGGGCTTCGCGGCGCGGGTTGGTGATGACCACGCAGTCGAACGCGCGCGCCGGCAAAGCCTCCGGCTTGATGACTTCGAAGCCCTGCAGTCGCCCGTAGTCGGCGCCCTGGCGGTCGGCGACACCGAGGATTTCGACGTCGGGCCGCCTTGCCTGCAAGACCTGGATCAGTTTTTCGCTGTCGACCCCGCCGGGATAGAGGAAGATGCGCCCGGCCGGCAGCGAGTCGACCATGAAGCGGCAGGCCGGTTCGATTCGGCGCGGACCGCCGAGCTTTGTCAGCAGTTCGTCTGTCAGGCGCTTGACCGCATTTTCCCAGTCGCCGCGGATCGCCGCCGGTATGGTGTCCCAGGGCTTTTGTGGAAAGAGCGCGTTCATCGCCGCTTTTCTAAATCCTGAATCCCTGCCTCAATGACGGGCATTCATATGGATATTCGGTTGGTTGTGCGTCTTTATGAAATGGAAACAGTGCGAATCCTAGGATTTAGTAAAAATACCCCGCACCTGGAGGGGACGATGCAAGGAATGGCATGAACAGTCTGAGCGATCCGAGACACAGCAGCGAACCGCAGCAGCGTGATGATCTGCTGGCCTGCTTCGATGCCGGCCTGGCCGAACTCGACCTTGTCCTCGCCGAAGCTCGCGATCAGTTGCCACCGACGCTCTCGGGCCCCGACGGCCTGGCCGCCGGTGTCGCCGAGCTGCGCGACGCCATGTCGCTGATCTCGGCCTATTGCGTCGATTACGACATCGTCGCCGGCATCCTGCGCGACCACGCCGAAGGACTTGCCGACCTGCTGTGCCCCAATGCTGCGCCAATGAAACCGCGCCGCCTTGTCGTCGGCCCCTGTCCGGATTATCTCGGCGATCTCGTACCCCTGTTCAAAGCCGCGTTCGACGAGGTGATCCTGGTCGACAGCTACAAGGCCGGCCAGGACCTGCGCGGACTAAAGATCATCGACCCGGTGCGATTGGGCGACATCGGCGAAGACTGCGCCTGCTTCATCGCCACCATTACGCCCGGGATCGCCGACATCTACCGTGGACTGTTTCCGGCCGGGCAATGCGTTACCTCTTTCGACCTGCTGGCACGGGCGCCAGGCTGGTGGTTGCGCGACGAAACCGCCGGCGAGCTCGCCCGCATCGGCGCCGCAATTCAGCGAGCGGAACAGCCGGTGGTGCTGGTCAGCCCGACCTTCTCCACCACTTGGTCGCCGATGATCGTCGCGATGCAGCGCCAGGGCCGCGACGTCTTTCTCATAGGGATGGGCGACGTCCACGACCCACGGGGCTATAGCACCCTGGCCTCGAAAGACGTGCCGGTGACCGACAGCGTCATGTTGTCACTACCGGAGATGCTGACCCTCATCGGCCAGATCCCCGGCGCCCTCTACCTGATCAACAGCGAGGGCTTCTTCCACCCGCAATGGGACACGCGCCGTTCGGTGTTGTGTTACGCCTTCGGCATGCTGCTTGCGCACCTCGCCGGAACCTTCGGCGAGAGCCGCGGCCTCGCGCTCTCGAAAAGCGTGCTCTTCCTCTACGACCCCATCAAGCCGGTGATCGAGAACCCCGAGTACGGCGCCCTCGCCGCCTTTTTCTACGAGCGCATGCTGCGCAACGCCGACGGCCTGCTCTACAACTCGGCGACGGAAGAGATCGGCGCGTTCCTCGCCAACGTCTTCGACCTCAAGAACGAACGCGCGCACTTCTTCCGCTACAGCGTCGCGCCGTCGATGCTGCGCGAGCGGCTGGAGGAGGAGCGCCACATCGTCTCGATTTCCGCCGTGCTCGACGAGTTCTACGAACCCTCGCGCAGCCGCCTGCGCGGCTACATGCGCCAGGTCGTCGAGCAGCGTATCCACCTGCACTACTACGGCGACTACGAGACCTATCCGCGCATCCTCGAATTCGGCGACGAACTGCCGGACGACCTCAAGCGCTTCTTCCACGTGCACGCCGTCATCCGCGACCAGCAGGCCCTGGTCGACGAGATCCAGCAGTATCATGCCGGCTGGGTGGTGCACGATCAGCAGGTCTTCTGGCGCATCGTCACGGCCTTCGAGGATCAGTTCTCGCGCGATATCTTCCAGCTCTTTCCCAGCGTTACCATTCCGACCTCGGCCATGACTTACGGCGCCGCCGGCTTGCCGATTATCATCAATCGCTGCATGCGCGGCTCGATCCGGCAGTTTCCGCCGGGCTGCGCCCTGGCCATCGAACTGAGCGAGATCCGTGCCCTCGGCCGCATCATGGAACAGAGCGACTGGCCGGTAGTGATGCAGACGGCGCGGAAAAACCGCCACCTCTTCACGGCGGCCCACCACGCCCCCCGCCTGGAGCGTTTCTTCGCCGCGCTGATGGCGGACTGATCGCGAGGAGCGCCGGGACCCAGCCTTGGAAACGCCCGACTATATCGCCTCGCTCTCCGAGCCCCTTCGTCGCCCGCAACTGGGCGACGACATCTTCCCGCCGGATCCCTTTTCGCTGCTGCCGGAGGAATGGCGCGCCGACCCGCGCGGCAGCGCCGGGATTTTGGCCAAGCGTCTGTTCCGCCTGTTGGCACCCTTCCGCGACAACGAGACCGTACTGGCGTTTCTCGCGGCGCATCCGCCCCAGGGCCGCATCGCGCTCTACCCCGCCGGCGCCGCGACCCGGGCCGCGATTCCCCTGCTGCGGGACCGCGACGGCGTCGAGATCGTGGCCCTGCTCGATCGCGCGCCGCCACCGGGGGGAAACCTCGACGGCGTCCCGGTGTTGACGCCGGACGCCTTCCTGGCCAACGCCGAGGGCAGCGAGGACCGCGAACGCATCTGGATCCTGCATCCGACCTTCGAGGCAAGGTTCCTCGAAAGCCTGCTGGAGCTCGGCGTGGCGCCGGACAGGATCGGCCTGATCACCGGCTCGGAGGCCTTCTACGACTGGTGGGCCGGCCGCGACGGCGGCACCGAGGCACGCCGCTACTGGGCCGATCGCGATCAGACCCATCTTCTGAAAAAAACCCGCAATCTCGTTGTCATTCCACAGTTTCTGCGCATGCTGCCGGAAGCGGACCTGGAAGAGATCTTCGTCGAGGACGACACCCTGGTGCTGTGTTACGGCGCCGACCCCGAGCGCCTGAACTTTAGCCGCTTTCCCCTGCTCGCCTGCCCGCCCTCGGTTGAGTTTCTCAAGCTGATCCTGAGCGAAACCCAAGCCGATGTGGTCTATCTGTCGAGTCTGCTGCCCGAGCACTACCTGGCGCCGCTGATCCATGCCTTGCGCCCCGAAGCCCGGCTGATCCATGAGATCTACGACTGGGTGAACCTCTTCCCCGACGACTACATCCTGCCGAGCTACCGGATCAGCGGCGAACTGGTACAGGCCAGCCGCTTTGGCGAATACTACTCCTCGCAGTGCGCGGCGGCTGTCGTCTCGAAGCGTTCGGGACCCTTCTGGCAGCGCCTGCAAGACGACTTCACGGTGCCGTACATCTGGTATCTGCAGGGCGCAATCGAGACAGGGCGCACGCAAATCTCCCGACCACGGCGGCAACGCGAAAACACTAAACTCGGCCTCGTCTATGCCGGACCCCTGCCCTTGGCCAGCGACCCGAACCATCCCTTTTACCGCTTCCTGCCGCTGCTCGACGCCGTCGCCAAGGCGCCCGAAGTCCGGTTCGAGCTCTTCGCCTCGAGCCACCTCGATGGCGAGAACGACGATCTGTTCAAACCCTATGCGGCGCGTTTCGACGGCGCCAACAGCCGCTATCACGCGCGTTTGCCCTTGGCGGAGCTGGTCGTCGAAATCGCCGGGTTCGACTATGGCTTCATGGCCCTCAACAACGCCGCCGACGTGCTGGCATACCCCGACACCCGCGCCGTCATTTCGGCCCGCGCCACCGGCTACCTTTCGGCCGGATTGCCCATTGTCATCGACGAGACCTGGACCGCGATCGTCGAGCTGGTCGAGACTTTCGAGGCCGGAATTGTGGTCAAGGATCCAAATCCAGAGACAGTTGTCAGCGAAATTCTGTCCCGCGCCGATCCGGCCAAACACCGGCTCGGCGCCGAGCGGTTGCGGGACCATTTGCTGGCGCGTAACAAAGAAGCGCTGCGGGAAATCGCCAGCGCCGCGGGTTATGGTTAGCAAAATCTTTACAGAACTCCGCTAGTTCTGCATAAGCTGCTGAAATAGATAATTATTTTTAGACTATTCGAGGAACGGGGAAGAGACTGTTGTCGAACGGCGCGGCACCACAAGGGATGGAAGAACGGATCGCCGGTCTGAAGGAACACGGCCATTTCGAAGATGCCGCGCTGGCCATCGAACGTCATTTGGACAAAGCGCCGAGAGACGCGGCGGCGTACGAAGAGCTGGCGGGCTGTCTCGCCGCCCTCGGCCGGCCCGACTTGGCCCTGCTCAATCTGCAGATTGCCGAGGAACTGTCAGAGGACGCCACCGCCGCCTTTTCCGAATCGCTGCACGGCCTGTTGCAAAGCGGGCACGTGACGTCGGCCAAGACCGCTTTTGCCAGGTCGTTCCGTAGCAACGATCCGCCACGAATCGCCGGAGACTTTGCGCGGTTGTTTCACGAGTCCGCCGCCGCTCGCTACGTCAACATCGGCGGCGGCCCCAACTTCAAAGTCCCGGAATGGCTGAACATCGACGAGTTCGGCGAGTCGCGGGTCAATCACCGCACCAAGCTGGATGGTGACGTGACGCTGCCGGTGACGTCGAACAGCGCCGAGATCGTCTATTCGTCGCACTGCCTGGAACACCTGAACGACGCGACCCTTGCCGCCCTGCTGCCGGAGTGCCATCGCATCCTCGAGTCCGCCGGGGCCCTTGTCGTCAAGATCCCCGACTACGACGCCCTGTTGGCCAACTATCGCGCCGGCCGCCAGGAACACTTCGCCGATCACCTGTGGAACTTCCCGGTGATGACGCCGACCTGGCCACGACGCGATGTGCCGGATTGCATCGACACGCGCTGCGCCTATCTGATCTGCGGCTTCTGGAACCAGGCCTTCGGGCACCTGTTTGGCGCCCACGATGTCCACGCGCCCGGCGCCTACCACGGCCCGCCGGCCATGCCCCTGGACGACCTCAAGCGCCTGCTCGCCGAGGCCTCGCCCAACCGCATCGCCCAGGATTTGCGAAATTTCGTTCTCGAGACCGAAAGCGACTACGCCTTCAACCACCAGAATGCCTGGAGCCGCGAGGAGTTCGGCGCGTTGTTGCAGAGTCATGATTTCCGCTTGCTGTCGAGTGACGACGAGATCATCCAACGGCAGTACCCGTGCATCCCGGGGATCGACGAGATGACGGACATCAGCGCCACCTTCGTCGCCGTGCCGGAGTGACGTGATGTACGGCGCCTTCACGGATCAGGCCCTGCTGTGCCAAGCCTACTGGGACCAGTATGACCGGGCCGTCGACAGGCTCTCGACGATCCCGCGGAGTCCGGAAAGCGACGAATACCGCGAAACCGGCTACAAGGTCGGCGATCTCGACACCGCCTGGGTGGCGCGCTTCTGGCAGGTCTTTCCGCGCCTGCCGCGCATGGGTTTCGCCGCCTGGGACTCGCTTAAGGGCTACTTCAACGGCAGTTTTACCGAACAGGAACTGGCCTACATCGACCGCACCATCGGCTTCCGCCTGATCACCGAAGAGATGCGCTGGGTCGTTGCCGAACTGACCGAAGCGCTGCGGCCGGAGATCTCCAAACGGCTGCTTTCGCCCTGGCGCGTGCTCAACACGCGCATCTGGTCGCTCGAAAACCACGACAACAAGGACGGTCTGCTCTATTCCAACGCCTGGCACACCGACGGCCTGCCGGATTCGGTCTTCAAGGTGATGATCTACCCGCACCCCATCGGACCGGCCGAAGGCACGGTCAAGCTGCGCAGCAAGGGCGAGGTGAAGCTGTTGGAGAACAGCGCCCCCGGCACCTGGCTGCTGTTCGAAAGCTCGAAGCTGCTGCACCGCGGCGTCTATCCGGAAGACCAAACGTCGCAACGCGTCAGTCTTGAGCTGACCATCACCCGCTCGATCGATTTCGACACCTGCGTCTACGTCGCCGGCAACAACGCCAACTATCCCCTCTATCCCTGGATCAAGCCGGCCAACCGGCCGGTACGTGGCTTGCCTCTCGACGAACCGCCGGCATGACAGCCATGAATGTAAGCGCTTCGCTTGGAGTGCCTTTCGGCAATCCGTGTTACTTTCAAAGACCGCATCATCGGGGCCCGTGGCGGGCCTGTTGGCGCGCTTCACGCAATAGACTGTAAAGGCTATGCCGCCGCCTATTCTCGTCTTTGGCACGCACGGCGTAGGAGGCAACGCGCTTCTCTTCTATCTCAAATGCTGCACTCAAGTCCGGCTCATTGAAATCGGGTACGACGAGACGCAGCATCTGCCGAACGGGACCGACCAAAGGGTCTGGTTTTTCCAGAGACACTTTCTTTTTCAACCCAAATTTCTGAGTCCCGAAAAGAAAATCGTCGAAGCCGAACGCGCACTGGCCGTTCGCGATCCTTTGCAGGTGATTAAATCTAATTTGAATGCCCGGGTATATAATACCGTTATGGGAGACAAGGTTGGCGAACAAACTGACGATTTGATAATAACGGAGTTTGCCAGAGCCCATCTACATTTTTGCGACTTCACGCCGCTTATCGGCCTTAGTGACGAGAGGCTTTCCAAAATCACTTTTTTTGATTGGGCGGAACTCGGCCAGCTGGATAACAACCGACGCAAGGCCCGTTTGAACAGGTTCTTGAGCTTGCCCGGGAGCACGGAGCCCGTCAATTTCCGCTTCGACTACTCCTATGAATCCGGGCCACAAAGAGTTCTGCGCGGCCTTCTGATCGAAGAAAATGCCGCCAACGCAACGACAACTGCGCCGTTGTCCTACGAAATACTCGACTATTTGAACTACCCCAACGGCAACGATTCGCCACCGCGGGAAATCCTCTCGAGCCGAGCGGTCGAGCTTGCCGAATTCGCGGCGCGGCAACCGGAGATTTGCGTGACCTGCGACCGCGCCACATGGGAAGCCGACAGCAAGACCGGAAAAGCCCGGTCGCGGGGTAAGGCCGAGCGGCTGTTGGACGACAGGGCCCTGGCGCGCATCCAGCAGAAATTCTCTTCACGATGGGAACGCTACTGCGGCTGCAGCTATTCGCTCGACGATGTGCGCGAGTGCCTCGCCAGAAATTCAAAGGTCAGGAATGAGATTCGCCGGGTGGTCTTGGCCGCGCGCGCGTTTTCCAGACACCGATTCGCGGAGATCGAGGCCTCTTTTGACAAGAGCAGATCTTTCGTTGGCGGCTGCTGAGCTCGTCATCGAGCTTTCGAACCGAGCGGCGGCGCAAAAATCTCAGCACTCGATCCGGGTCGCCCCGGCCACGTCTGCGGCCTATTTCATCGTTCATTAACCATAAGCCGACTTAACTGTCCGAGGCCGGCGAGGCGCGCCGCGGCGAATGTTCGCCGGGGCAATTCGACGCCAACGCCGCCAGCCGAATGCTTGGCGGTTGTATCGAGGGAGAGGTGGATGTCACCAGGGCTGGGAACAGTCTACTGGATCACCGGATGGCCTGGCGCGGGAAAGACGACGCTCGCGGCGGCGCTCGCCGCCGATCTGCGCGACACCGGCGGCAGCCCGATCCTGCTCGACGGCGACGAGCTGCGCCGGGTCCTGGGGCGCGGCGAGGGCTTCTACGAGCCTTCGGCCCGGCTTGAGACCGCCTTCATCTATTCGCGCCTCTGTTCGACCCTGGCCCGCCAGGGCTTGGACGTGGTCATCTCGACGGTCTCGCTCTTCCCCGAGATCTGGGCCTTCAACAGACAGCAGTTCCCCCGCTACCTTGAGGTCTTCATCGACGTCGACGAAGCCGCCCGCAAGGATCGCGGGGCGCGGCCCTTCTACGACCTTGGCCACGACCGGACGATTCCCTACCGGCGTCCGTCGGAGCCCCACGTGACCCTTCGCAACGATGGCAGCGAGACGCCGGCGGAGCTCGTCAAGCGCATCCGCCACCATGACAAGGGTCCGTGCCGTTACGGCGATTCGATCAGGAGCCTGGCACTGGGATGATGCTCAACCAGCTCTACCGGTCGCGCTTCGAGTTCGGGACCAAGGCCGAGACCCTGCGGGCGCTGAGCGCGCACGAGGGTCGCTTCGAGATCCCGCCGCATCTCTTCCTGACTGTCGACGAGTGGCGCAGCAATCACACGGCGGTGCTGGCCCGCATCGTCGCGAACTTCGGCTTCGATGCGCTGGTCGCCGTTCGCTCAAGCGCGCATGACGAAGACGGTGCCGGCCGCTCGGCGGCGGGCGCCTACGACAGCTTTCTCGACGTGCCGGTCGAACCCGGCCGGTTGACCGAGGCCATCGAGGCGGTGATCGCCTCCTATGGTCCGACGGGTTGTGGCCACGACCAAGTGCTGGTCCAGACGATGGTGCGAGATGTCGCGCTGTTCGGCGTCGCCTTCACCCTGGGAATCGAAAACGGCGCGCCCTACTACGTTCTCGAATACGACGACGTCTCGGGACGCACCGACACGGTGACCGGCGGCACCAATGTGCACAAGTGCGTGCACATCCATCGCAGCGCCCCGGTCGACGCCCTCGACTCCGAGCGCCTGAAAGTCGTGCTGCGGGGGCTGCGCGAGCTGGAGCATATCATCGGCGGTGTGCCGCTCGACGTCGAGTTCGCCTTGGACAGCCAAGACCGGCTCTGCATTCTCCAGGTTCGCCGCCTGACGGCCCTTTTGGTCGAGACGGCGGAAACGTCACGCAAGGTCGAACGGGCGCTGCTCGACAGCGGCCGACTCCTGGAAGGCCTGAAATCGACGCCGTCGCCGCTTGCCGGCTCGGACACCCAGCTCGCCAACATGTCCGACTGGAACCCGGCGGAGATGCTGGGCGTGCTGCCGCGCCCGCTGGCGGCCTCGCTCTACCGCGCGCTCATCACCCGCGACATCTGGGCGCGGGCACGTGCCGACATGGGCTACGCGCCCCTGCCCGACTGCGAATTGATGGTGCTATTGGCCGGGCACCCCTATATCGATGTGCGCAACAGCCTCAACTCATTCCTGCCGCAGGGACTCGAGGACGGACAGCGCAACAGGCTGGTCGACTCGTCAATGGCACGCCTTTCGGCCGCGCCGGAACTCCACGACAAGCTGGAGTTCGAGGTCGCCGTCACGATCTTTACGCCGAGCTTCGCCGCCGATATGGAACGAATCCACGGCTCGGCCCTCGATACCGCCGACCGGGCCAGCTTCGAAGCGGCGCTGCGCGCGCTGACCCGAGAGGTGGTGTCCACGGCGGCCGATTCGAGCCTGGTCCGGGCCGAGACGGCTGTCGCGGCACTGGCCGAGCGGCAGCGGCAAGCGGCGGCGACGAACCTGGCCGAAGCAAGCGCCCATGCACTGCTGGCACGCGTCAAGACGCTTGTCGGCGAGACCCGCCGGGAGGGCACCCTGCCCTTCTCGATCCTCGCCCGCCACGGGTTCGTGGCCGAGGCCTGGCTGAGATCCCTGATCGCGGTCGGGGCCCTGACGCCGGAACGCGCCGCGGCCTTCCGCGCGTCTATCCGGACCGTGGCGGGGGAGCTCTGCCAGGCGCTTTCCGCGCTGGCCTCGGGCACATTGGCGCCGGCAGACTTCTCGGAGCAATTCGGGCACCTGCGGCCAAGCACCTATGACCTGCGCTCCAAGCGCTATGACGCCTGCCTTGAACAGTTGGCCGGCGGGCGACCCGCCGAGGCGGAGCTGACCTCTTTCGCCCTCGCCGCGGACGAGCACACGGCCGTCGCCAGATCGTTGACCGAGACCGGCCTGGAGGCGCTGTCGCCGGAAACGCTGTTCGACTACTTCGCCCGCGCGACACGCGGCCGCGAGTACGGCAAGCACGTTTTCACTCGCCACCTATCGGATATGCTCGAGACACTCGCCCACTGGGGCCATCACCAAGACCTGGACCGCGAAGACCTGAGCTTTCTCACCCTGGATCGAATCCTCGACGAGATGACAGCAGCCGGCCCCGACGAAAGCGGTCGCAGGCTCGCCGGCGAAGTCGAGGCGCGGCGCCGCGCCTGGACCGATTGCGCCTTGGTCAAGCTGCCGGCGCTGATTCGCGGCACCAACGATTTGGTGATCGTGCCGCAGCACCGCGCCCAGCCCACCTTCATTACCGCCAAGACCGTTAAGGGCGCCGTACGTTATCTCGATGCACGGGACTGGGATCGCACGCTGCCCTTGGCCGGCACCATCGTTTGCATCGAAGCGGCGGACCCCGGCTACGACTGGGTCTTCTCCCACGAGATCGCCGGGCTGGTGACCAAATACGGCGGCAGCAACTCGCACATGGCGATCCGCGCCGCCGAATTCGGTCTGCCGGCAGCCATCGGCGCCGGCGAGATGCTCTTCGACAAGGTCCGCAACGCCAAGCTGGTCGAGCTCGACTGCGCCGAAGGCTTCATTGGTACGGCATGAGGTCGGTGAAATTCAATATGCGAATAGGCATCACCATGCGCACCGTCGAGGCGGACGGCTATGACGAACCGCGCGACGCGCTGGCCCAGGACTGGAGCCGCTGCATGGCGGCTGCCTTTCCCGAGGCCTGCTGGATGCCGCTGCCCAACCTGGGTGACGATATGCCGGCGCATGCCGCGGCCTGGGGTATCGACGCAATCATCCTGAGCGGTGGCGAAACACCGGGCACATCGCCCTTGCGCGATGCCAGCGAGGCGGCCCTGCTGACCTGGTGCCGCGATCGGGGGGTGCCGGTGTTTGGGGTTTGCCGGGGCCTGCAGGCGATTGCCAAGGCCTATGGCGCGACGCTCGCCGCGTGTGGACAGGACAGTCATGTCGCGACACGACATCGCGTGCTGCTCCAGCCGGGCGGTGGAAACATCGAGGTCAACTCGTTCCACAGCCAGGGCTTGCCGACGGCGGAGCTTCCCCCGGGCCTGACCACGCGCGCGACGACTCCCGACGGCCGTTGGATCGAGGCGATCGAAGCCACCGACGCGCCGCTGGCGGCGGTGATGTGGCATCCCGAACGCGAGGCGGCGGGCCCCGACGACTGGACCCTTCAACGCATGCGCGCGACCCTGGGAGCGGCGTGATGGAAACAAGGGTGACAGAGGCCATCATTCTGGCCGCCGGCCGCGGCAGCCGTATGGGAATAGCGACGGACGACCGCCCCAAGTGTCTGGTCGAACTGGCCGGCCGCCGCCTCGCCGAGTGGCAGGTCGCGGCGCTGAGCGCGGCGGGAATTGCGCACGTCCAGGCCGTCGGCGGCTACCGCGCCGAGCAGGTCGCCGAAGTGCTTCCACTGCTTGCGGTCAATCGCCGCTGGAAACAGACCAACATGGTCAGGAGTCTGTTGCTGGCCGACGCGGTGCTGAGCGCGCGCGCCTGCATTCTCTCCTATTCGGATATCGCCTATCGCCCGGCACATGTACGCGCCCTTTGCGCCGCGCCAGCGGACTGGGGCATCACCGTCGCGGTCGACACGGATTGGCTGGCGCTGTGGTCGACGCGCATGGACGACCCGCTGACGGATGCCGAGAGCCTGGTGCTCGATGGCGACAGCATTGTCGAGATCGGTGGCCGTGCCGAGTGCCTGGACGATATCGAAGCGCAGTTCATGGGTCTGATCCGCGTGACGCCCAGGGGATGGCGCGCGGTCCGCGACCACCTCGACGGATTGTCGCAGGCGGCGATCGACCGTCTCGATACCACGACGCTTTTGGCGCGGCTGATTCGGGCGGGACACGACATTCGAGCATTGCGGGTTTCCGGCGGCTGGGTCGAAGTCGACTCACCGCGGGACCGGGCAGCCTACGAGACCGCGATGGCAGAGGGTGACTGGTCGCACGACTGGCGCCCCATGGAATAACGACCCCTGGAAGAACGACCCCTGGAAGAACGAAAGGTAAAGACAGTGAACGTTGCTTGGGACTATACGGAACTGGCGGGCACATATGACCGTCGCCCCGACTACGCCGACCGGACGATCGACACCATGATCGCCAAGATGAGCCTGACCTCGCCAGGTCCGGTCCTCGATGTCGGCGCCGGCACGGGCAAACTCGCGCGACCGCTACTGCAGCGTGGTTTCAAAGTCTTCGCGGTCGAGCCAAACGATGCCATGCGCGCGCTCGGCATCCAGAACACCCAGAACCTCGGTGACATTTCGTGGCGCGAGGGCGTGGCCGAGAGCACCGGCCAGGCGGATGCCTCTGTTGCGGCCGTGGTCTTCGGCTCGTCCTTCAACGTCTGCGATCAAGCCCGCGCCCTGGCCGAGGTCGCACGGGTGCTGCGCCCGCGCGGCTGGTTCGGCTGCCTGTGGAATCACCGCGATCTGGACGATCCCCTGCAAAGGTCGACCGAAGCGATGATCCGGCGCCACATCCCGGATTACGGCTATGGCAAACGCCGCGAAGATCCCAGCGAGGCCATCCGCGGGAGCCGCCGTTTCGAGCAACCGATCGCTGTGGAAACGGCTTTCACCGTCAAGGTTTGCTGGCAGGACTTCGTCGAGGCCTGGCGCTCGCACGGCACCCTGGCGCGTCAGGCGGGCGACCGCTTTGCGGCGATCGTCGACGAGATCGCGGCACAGGCCTCGGAGTCGACAGTCGTTCCGGTCCCCTATGTCACGCGGGCCTGGATCGCAAGGCTGCGCTAACCCCATGACAGTCATGCCTTCGCATACCCCCTATCAGGGTGCCGCCGAGCGGGTGCGCCGGGTCGCCGCCGTTTATTACTTCGGACGCTCAGGCTCGATTCTATTCTCCAGCCTGCTCGACGGCCATCCGCGTGTCCTCACCTTGCCCCCCAACTCGGCGGTGAAGCTTCTGGAGGAACTCTGCGGTGCGCTTGAGGGGGCGAGCGCTTCAACTGGCGTCGCCTTCGACATCGAAGCTTTTGTCGAATGGCTTTCGACGAGCCATCCCGACTTCTTCCGCGACCGCCAGACCGATGCCGGGCGCTACCGCGTCGGCCCCAGTCATGACCAGCCGCCAGGAACCGACGAGACCGCCTTCCGGGCCGCCCTAACGGCTATGTTGCGGGCCCGTGTCTCGCCCGACCCGCCAGCACCGGGCTCACCAACCCCCAGCGCACCATCCCCGGGCGAAGCCTTCAGGCTGGTTCATCTGGCCTATGCCGCCAGCCGTGGCAACAGCTTGGAGCGTGACGACTACCTGATCGTTTGGCAGGCCCATATGCCCGGCGGCAACCGCCGGGCGCTGGCCCGCCGGCACCTCGGCGATTGTCGTTTCATCACCACCGTGCGCCTGCCCGAACGCGCCTTCGACTCCCTGGTCCACCACCACTGCAACGAGCGCCGGGAAAACACGCCGCGCCCCGAGTTCATCCCCCAGGGCACGTTAAGCGAGCTGATGCAGGCCGACCATCTCGAAGCGGGCGAGGCGGCGCTCGGCGATGCCGCCATGGTTCGCTTCGAAGACGTGCACGAGCGCACGCGGGCCACAATGGCCGAGACCGCCGCGTGGCTCGGCCTGGCCTGGGACGATATCCTGCTGCAGAGCACCTGCGATGCCACACCGCTATTCTTCCGCAGCCGTGGCGTCTGGCTGAACGGGACAAGGGCGCTGAGCCGTGGCGACTTCTCGCTCTCGACCCTCTCCTGGTCGGACCGCATCCTGGTTTATT
>JAJFGM010000756.1 GCA_021776145.1 Kiloniellaceae bacterium
GACGAAGGCGTCTTCGCAGCCGAGGCGGTCGAGGATCTCCAGCGGTCGCTTGGCGTAGCAGACGGCGCGCGAGCCCCAACTGACCTTGTCGTTGTCGTCGAGCACAACAACCGGCACGTCCTGCTGCGCCAGGTCGATGGCCGCGGCCAGGCCGATCGGCCCGGCACCGACGACGACGACGGGGTGGCGCGCCGGCCGTTCGGCGTCCTGATCCGGCGTGCGCTCGTAGGCATAGAGCGCTGTTTCGAAGATTTTCGACATCCGGTTCGGTCTTTCGCGCCTCGCTCAACCCTGCAGCGCCGCCCACATGTCGCGGTCACGCTCGGCCGTCCAAATGCGCGGCGTATCGATGCCGTTGGCCTCGTCGTAGGCGCGCGCCACGTTGAACGGCAACACATGCTCGTGAATGGCGAAGCTGCCGAACTTGGGATCCATGACCGCGCGGCAGCGATCGAAAGCTTCCTTCAGGGGCAGGCCACGGGCGGCGCTGGCCGAAACGGAATCGTAGAGTGTGGTGAGAAAGTCGCGGGTCAGGGCAATGCCTTCACGCACCATCTCGGGCGACGTCAGCGCGTCGCCGCGTCCCGGCACGAGTTGCTGCGGACCCAGTGCCAGAATGTTGTCCAGGGTTCCCGGCCAGTCCTCGAGATGGGCATCGCCGCAATAGCAGGCCGCCTTGTATTCGACCGAGTCGCCGGAGAAGAGCACCTTGGAATCCGGCACCCAGATCACCACGTCGCCGGCGGTATGGGAGCGCCCGACATGCAGGATATCGACGCGGCGCTTGCCGAGATAGACGCTCATGCGCTTGTGGAACGTCAGGGTCGGCCAGGTCAGGCCTTCGATGCTCTCGGGGTCCTTGAAAAGCCGCGGCATGCGGCCGAACTCGCTGTCCCAGTCTTCCTGCCCGCGCTCGGCGATCATTGCCCGGCAGCTATCCGAAGCGATGATCTGTTCGGCGCCGTAGGCCGCCGCGCCGAGTACGCGCACGGCGTGGTAGTGACTCAACACGACATACTTGATCGGCTTGTCGGTGACCTCGCGGATGCGCCTGACGACATCCTGCGCGGCGGTCGGCGTCGCCTGCGTGTCGACCACCATGACGCCGTCGTCGCCGATGATGACGCCGCTGTTGGGATCGCCCTCGGCGGTGTAGGCGTAGAGGCCGTCGCCAAGCTCGGTGAAGCTGACGGTCTTTTCCTCGGTGTCGGCGGCCGATGCAAAGGCTTTGACCATGTTCTCTCTCCTCTCGACTCTCTGTTCTCAATCGGCCGTCTCGGCCGTCCAGTTTTTTTCTGCCGGCGCCGGCAGGATGGTGCCGCTGCAGTCGCCAAATCCGACACGGTAGCCGTCGCCCTGGGCCCAGCCGGTGAGTGTCACCCTGTCGCCGTCCTCGAGGAAACTGCGGGTCTCGCCGGTCTCCAGCGTGAAGGGCTCCTTGCCGCCCCAGCTCAATTCCAATAGCGAGCCGTACTGCGATTTCTCGGGACCCGAGATCGTGCCCGATCCCAGAAGATCGCCCGTATTCATGCGGCAGCCGCCGATGGCGTGATGTGCCAACTGCTGCGCCGACGAATAGTACATGTACCTGAAATTGCTCTGCGCGATGCGGCTGGACGTGGCGGCGCCGGCGGGCTGCATATGGACTTCAAGCTCGATATCGTAGAGCAGCGGCCGGGGTTCATGGAGATAGGGCAAGAGCTCCTTCTCGCGGTCCGGGGTCGTCGTGCGAAAGGGCTCCAGCGCCGCCTTGGTGACCACCCAGGGGCTGATCGAGGTGCCAAAAACCTTGCCCTGGAACGGCCCCAGAGGCTGATACTCCCAACCCTGGATGTCGCGCGCCGACCAGTCGTTGAGCAGGACATAACCGAAGATCATGTCGTCCGCCTCGGCGACGGTCACCGGCGTGCCCATACGGTTGGGCAGGCCGACGACGGCGCCCATTTCCAGTTCGATGTCGAGACGCCGACAAGGACCGAAGAACGGCACCTCGGCCGAAGGCGGTTTCATCTGGCCGAGCGGTCGATGAATGTCGGTGCCGCTGACCACCACTGTCGAGGCACGGCCATTGTAGCCGATGGGCATATGCAGCCAGTTCGGCGGCAAGGCGTTTTCCGCACCGCGGAACATGGTGCCGACGTTTACGGCATGCTGGCGGCCGGCATAGAAGTCGGTGTAGCCGGTGACCTCGAAGGGCAGGTGAAGACGGCTGCCGGCAAGCGGCCCCAGGGCGCCGGCGCGCAGGCCTTGACCTTCTCTCAGCGCCGCGTCGCCCCCGGCGGCCAAAAGCTCGACAAGCCGGGAGCGAACCCTGTCCCAGGCAACGCTGCCGAGGGCCATGAAATCGTTGAGGGCGGATTGGGCGAAAACCGCGCCGCCGGTATCGAGCAGTCCGGCGGCCTGCAAAGCCGCCAGATCGAGGATGCGGTCGCCGATGGCGACACCGCAGCGTGGCGCCTCGCCGTCCCGGCTGAAGACGCCGTAAGGCAGGTTCTGGATAGGAAAATCGCAAGTCGCGACGTTCGCGCGCTCGATCCAGCTTTTCATCCTTTTCCCTTCCGGCCCGGCGCAGGAATTTATGATAGTTTCAAATGAAACAATGTCAACGGTTTTCTGGTTTCCCGGGCGGCGAATCGAGCTATAGACCGCGTCGCGGCCACCACTTCATACCGCATTTATTTCAACCCATGTCTCGGCACCGCAGCCGGCGCATTCGGTCGTCGAGGGCAGCCTCCTTGCCAATTGTTTCTTTTGAAATTATTCTCAACCCGACCCGATCACCTGCCCTGGTGATGAAGGGTACGGGAATGCACCTTCGCTTCGCAAGGCACACGCGGCGACAGAGGGCGACAATTCAACGCCGATGGGAAATCGGAATGCCGGCCGACCTCACAGAGCAGAATTCATCCGGCGGCACATCGCAGCAAGTCGTCCCCGATGCCGAAGCTTTCGATTTGAGTTCGTTTTTCCCCTACCTCGTCAGGGTTTATTACCGCGCCGTCAGCGAGTCCGTCGCCTCCATCTATTCGACGCTGTTCGGGCTTTCGGTTTCGGAGTGGCGCACCATGGTGGTGCTCGGCCCCAACCGCGCCATGTCGGCCAGCGAGATCGTTGCCGAGTCGAGCATGGACAAGGTCAACGTCAGCCGCGCCGTGCAGCGCCTGCGTGGCGCCGGCCTCTTGAAGCGCGACATCGACGGTGATGACCGTCGCCGCGCCGTACTGCGTTTGACCGCTAAGGGTGTCGAGGCCTTTCGTACCCTGGTTCCCCTGGTTCGCCAACGCGAAGTTGATCTGCTCGCCGGCCTGTCCCCGGACGAGCGCGAGACCCTGTTGCGCTTGATGGAAAAAGTGCGCGCGAACGCCGAGGCGGTCAAGACCCCGATGGTGCCGAAGAGCTGAGGCCGGCATCGCGGTTCGCCCCAAAAGTCAGCCGAGCAGACCGAACGCCTTGCTGAAGAAGTCCGCCGCGCCGAAGTTGCCGGACTTGAGCGCAAGCGCCAAGCGCGGCGCGCCAAGGCTCTCGGTCCAGGGCACGCCGGGGTCGATCTCGGGACCGATGCGCAGGGCGCGTACGCCAAGCGCCGCAACCACGGCGCCGGAGGTCTCGCCGCCGGCGACAATGAGCCGCCGCACGCCGGCCTCGACCATGCCCTGGGCAATGCGGCCAAAGGCCGTCTCGATCATCTCCCCGGCCCTGTCCCGCCCATAGGCGGCTTGGACCTCGGCCACCTCGCCGGGGTCGGACGAGGCATAGACCAGCAGCGGTTTGGCCGGGTCTTGCGCCGCGAACCAGTCCAGCGCGGCTTCCACCACCGCCTCACCGGCGGCAATGCGGTGGGCGTCGAGTTTGTGACAGGGCCAGCGCCCCTGGACCTCGGCGATCTGGCCGCGCGTCGCCACCGAACAACTGCCGGCGATCACCGCGGCGCGGCCCTCGACACGCGGCGCCTCGGGCACGGTCGGCGCCCCCAGCAGGCCGGCACGTCGGAAGTTGTCGGGCAGCCCGAGCGCGACGCCCGAACCGCCGGTGATCAGCGCCTGCTCGGCGGCGGCACGACCGATGGCCTCCAGGTCGGCGTCGCAGATGGCATCGACCACGCCATAGGCGACACCACGATCGCGCAATGCCTCGAAAGCCGCGCGTGTCGCCTCCGGCCCCTGCGCAACAACATTCTGCGGCACCAGTCCGACCCGCCGCGTGCTTTGTGCCTGCATCAGGCGCACCAGGCTCGAGTCCCGCATCGGCGTCAGCGGGTGATCCTTCATCGGCGAGTCCGAGAGCAGTTCGCCAACGACGAAGAGGTGACCCTGAAAAACCTGTCGGCCGGCCGCCGGGAAAGCCGGACAGACCAGCGCGAAGTCGCTCTCGAGCTCGCTCTGCAAGGCGTCGGCGACCGGACCGATGTTGCCCTTGGCGGTCGAATCGAAGGTCGAGCAGTACTTGAAAAATATCTGCCGCGCCCCTTGCGCGCGCAGCCAGCGCGCCGCCGCGAGGGACTCGGCAACGGCTTCCGCGACCGGCGCCGTGCGCGATTTCAGGGCCACGACGACGGCCTCGGCATCGCCGAGATCGAGGTCGTCTTGCGGTACGCCGATCACCTGGACGCAGCGCATGCCGCGTCCAACCAGGGTATTGGCAAGACCGGTGGCACCGGTGGAGTCGTCGGCTACGGCACCCAATAGAATTGTCACGCTATACCCTTTCCTCCCGGTCGCCCGCTTTACTCTCGGCTGGCATCGCAAGCCGCCCTATGGGCGCATTATTCCCGGACACCCAGCATTCCCGGACACCCAGCCCACGCCAACCGGTCAAACGCCAACGCCGCTGGGCCTCGATGACCGTGAGTTTCGGCACGGTCATGCCAAGCTCTGCCACAGGCCACAGATACAGCCCAGGATACTGCCCAAGATATTGCCCCCAGGATACAGGCGGCGCGTTGATGACCGCGGGAGCCTTTCGACGCTCCCGGCAAATCCGGCGAGGATCATCCTGTCTTCTTTCAAGCACGAAGACCGCCGTTCAATGGAATATTTCAAGAAATGGGCGCGCCCTGCGATGGGGTTTTGCATTTCCTTTCCGACCTTGGCAGGATCGCGCGTTTTCGGTCAACCCCGCGGGCCCGAGGATCGCCATGACCCACCGCTTTCGCCGTATCGCCGTGATCACCGGCGACCCCTCCATTGCCGACCCGACCAAGCGGGGCGCAAGCTACCACGAAGAGGACAGGCTTACCCACGAGGCCATGATGGCCGCCTTTCGCAGCCTCGAGGGGTACGAATTTCTGTTTTGGAGCGAGCACGAGCGCCTGCTCGACCTGTTGCGCGACCAGCGCCCCGACCTCGTCGTCAACTTCTGCGACACCGGGTTTCGCAACGTGCCGACGCAGGAACTCAACCTGCCGGCCTATATGGAGCTGCTGGGCATCCCCTACACCGGGGCATCGCCGGCGGCGATGGTCCTCTGTTTCGACAAGGCGATCGTGCGCCTGGTCGCCCAGTCGCTCGGCGTCGCCGTGCCAGGCGAGGTCTACTTTCCCGCCGACGCGCCACTGGAAACGGCACCGGACCTCTATCCGGCCCTGATCAAGCCCAACGCGGCGGACGGCAGCGTCGGCATCACCAAGGATTCGGTCGTGCGCAACCGCGCGCAAGCCCTCGACTACCTGGGTTGGCTGCGCGCCACGCTGCCGGGACGCGATGCCCTGATTCAGGAATACCTGCCGGGTCCCGAGTACGGCATCGGCGTGATCGGCAATCCCGACACCGGGCTGCGCATGCTGCCGGCGCTCGAAGTCGACTTTTCCAGGCTGCCGGCCGGCCTCAACCCGATCCTCTCGTTCGAGTCCAAGGCAATGCCCGACTCGCCCTACTGGACCGACATCAAGTTCAAGCCGGCCAAACTTGCCACCGATGTCGAGAACCGACTGGAAGGCTGGACTCGGACGCTGTTCCGCCGCCTCGGACTGCGCGATTATGGGCGCTTCGACTTCCGCGTGGCAGCGGACGGCGAACCCAAGCTCATGGAGATCAACCCCAACCCGGCCTGGGCCAACGACGGCAAACTCGCCTTCATGGCCGGTTTCGCCGGCATCGAATACCACGACATGCTGCGCCTCGTCCTCGAGGCCGCGGTCGCGCGCGCCGAACGCGCCGGCTGACCGCTCATACCAGCGCGCGCGGGATGGCGATGGTCCAGTCGCGCCGCGCGACCGTATTGTCGCCTTCATAGACCACCAGATCGCCGGTAAACTGAAAGACCTCGGCGGTCGCTGCCAGGCGTGTCCGGCATTCGATCCGTACCGACCAATCGCCGCGGCGCAGCAGTGCCGTCTGATCGAAGTCGGTCTGCGCCGAGAGCGGGTCGTTCTCGATGATCCGGTAGCGCTTGAGCTGCGTGTAGCCGAGGTCGAGATCGATTTCTTCCAGGCGCGCCAGCGAGGCGCCGCCGAATTCCCCGGCGTCGCTGTACAGCGTGTAGACCACCTCGTTGGTCGTCATATCGGTTTCCAAGCGGCGCCGAATCGGCAGTTGCCGCAGCTTCTTGTGGGTGATGCCGGGCGCTGCTTCCGGCGCTTCGAAGGGCCGTAGGGTTTGGTCCTCCGGGCGTGGCGGCCGCAGCGGCAGGTCGAGGGCGCTTTGCCCCGTGCGCACGCCGATGACCGCCGCCGCGGGCGACGGCCAGGCAATCGGCCAATAACTGCTGGAAAGCGACAGGCGGATCCGGTGTCCCGGCGGAAAAGCGTGGGCGACATCGTTGAGCTGCAGGCGCACGGGAGTCCACTCACCGGGCACCAGCGCCGATGGGTTCTCGTGGCTGTCACGATGGGTCAGGTTGAGCAGGCCGTAGCTGACCCTGAGCGACGAACCGTCGGGCGCCACATCGCAGAGGCGCGCCGCCAGCAGAGCCACCGGCTTGTCGCTGCGCAACTCGAGATCGACCAGCGGCGCGCCGAGGATCTCCATGCGTTCGTCAAGCGGATCGCTGTCGAAGACCAGCGAACCGCCGTCGTCGCTGCGCTGGTCGCGCGGCATCTCGCCTTCGGCGCCAAATCCGCACCACTCGCCGCCACGTAGACCCGTGGTCTGGGGCGAGGAGAACGAGAGTTCGACGGGTGCCGCCTTGTCGAGCCAGAGATGGCCGGGGTTCAGATAGAGGCGGTGCTGGCGGATGCGCGGGCTCGGCCAGGCCTCTTCGGCGATCCAGCGACCTGGCCAGCTTTCGTACTGCGGTAACGGCGCCACGCTCTCTTGCATCCAGACCCGGAAGGCCGGTTCGTCCATGATCCCGGTATTGCTGCCCTTGAGCCAGTGGTCCCACCAGCGCACTGCCTCTTGGAGGAATCCGATCGCTGGCCCCGGCACGCCGTCGTGTGGAAAAACGTGCGCCCAGGGGCCGATCAGACCCTTCTTGGGACAGGTCAGGTTGGCCATCAGGCGCGGTACGGCGTTCGAATAGCCGTCGGCCCAGCCGCCAATCGCATAGACTGGGACGTCGATGGCGACGATGTCCTCGCAGACCGAGCCGTGCTTCCAGTAGTCGTCGCGCCATTGATGCCGCAGCCAAAGCGCCGGAAAGGGCTCAAGGGCCTCGAGCCGCTGCAGCCACATGTCGCGCCAGCGCTCGCCGACGATCTGCGGATCCGGCGGCAGGGCGGAATAGAGCGTCAGGATCGAGCCCCACTGCATGTTTTCGTTGATCAGGCAGCCGCCCATGTAATGGGCGTCGTCGGAGTAGCGGTCGTCGGTCGAGCAGAGCGTGATGATTGCCTTCAGCGCCGGTGGGCGCAGGGCCGCCACCTGCAGCGCGTTGAACCCGCCCCAGGAGATACCCATCATGCCGACGGATCCCGTACACCAGGTCTGACGCGACAGCCAGTCGATGATCTCCAGGGCGTCGGCGTGCTCCTGCGGCGAATACTCATCGTGCAGAACGCCTTCGGAGTCGCCCGAGCCGCGCACGTCGACCCGCACGGCGGCATAGCCCCTCATCGCGAAGTAGCGGTGAATCGGCTCGTCGCGCGCGCGCATGAAGTCGCGCTTGCGGTAGGGGATGTATTCGAGGATCGCCGGCACCGCTTCGGTCTCGGCGGTGTCGGGCATCCAGATGCGGGCGGCAATACGGCAGCCGTCGGCCATCGGGATCCAGACGTTCTCAATTTCGCGGAGGCTGTCCAACTCCGTCCTACTCATGGCGTTTCGCCCTTTTGCCAGCAATGGGCTAGCCGCTATAGCGGCGCGCCCAGCTTCGCTTTACGCTTGCGGTCACGGCTAGGCAAGAGCTCCTGCGTCGACCAGAAGCTGAGCGCCAACTTCTCGCGGACGGAACGGCCGGCCTCCAGGTTCCAGCAGTTGACGATGCCCAGGCGGAAGCCGCCCGGAGGCATGGAGTGCTGGGCCGGCGGACGGTCTGCGTGGAAGGTAATCTGGATCGAAGTCACACCGGGGGTTTCGCGCAGCTCGTCGACCGTATCCTCGGGCGGGTGGCCGAACTGTACGCCATGCGCGCCGAAGAGCACGACGCTGTAGCCCTCGCGTCGCCCGCTGTCGTCGAAATCCCAGACCCCCTCGGCATAAAGCCGGACCAGCGCCTCGACCCAGCCGGCGCCGTAGAGATCGGGCCACTGATCGGCAAAGCGCAGATGCGCCTCAATGATACGCGCGCCCATGGTCTCGAAATTGACCATGCCGGTATAGCCGGCCAGATGCTCGCGCATCCAGGTGCCGCAATAGTTCTCGATCTCCGGGCGCGCCTCGGCCAGGATCGTCCAGGTGTCGAACATGCCGCCCTCGAGCGGCTGGCCGATGACGTGGCGCCACCACTTGGCCTCGCCATCGACGACCGCCACGTCACTGGAGACGTGCTCGCCCGCGAACAGCGGCATCCACATATGGCCGGGACGCTGGTGATGCTTGTAGTCCTTGGCCGAATGCAGAACGCGGCTGCCGGCGCCCATCCCGCGCATGTTGTAGATCGGCTTGCTGAAGACTGGAAAGGACGGCGGATCGATGCCGTGCGGCGCGCAAGCCAGGTCCTGGCTCTCGGCGACGGCAAGTTTGTTGTAGACCCAATTGTAGCGCGGGTACCAGGACCAGGCATCGCCGTCTTCCGTCGGGATACGCACTTCCGGCGGACAGGGAACGCCCTCGAAGTATTGCATCCGCCAGGGATCGAATTCGCAAATCGGCATCGTCACTCTCGTGCGTCAGTGGCGTTTTGGAGGATAGCCGAAATGCCCCGCCGCTGGAAAGTCGCCAAGTCGCGGCGCTGGCCGAGGCCGCCGCCTCAGAGCAGGTCGTTCATCCAGGAATAGGCGGCCATGGCGTCGGCGAAGCCAAGCGTGGTGATCGCCAGGATGGCGATCTGGCGAAGCTCTTCCGGCGCGATTCCCTCGGCCACGTCGAGGTGGCGGCAGCAAAGAGCATCAGTCGCGAACCGGTCACTTATGTCCGCAATATTTACAGGCACTAGGTTGCCTTCAAGCTGGCACACGAACTGCGAAAGCAGCGCGAGGCGGCGCACGAAGCGATTGACTGATGCAGCTTCACAGCATCGCGGGCAGGCCCTCGCGGATACGGCGCGAAAAGTCATCGGCGCCGTCGGCGGCGCGCGCGCGGGCATTGATCAGGCTTTGGCGCCGCAAGTCGTCGAAAGGAAGGCTCTGGTCTAACCTGCCGCGCTCGTAAAGGAGCTCGGGCAAATAGCCGCTGAGCAACACCTTCCAGCTCCACGGCACCTCGTCCAGAAAGGCTCGGACACGCGCCACGATGTCGGTCGTGCAGTTCGTCGTCGCGGTGTTGTAGAACTCCGGTTCGTCCCGCAATTGGTTGATCTTTTTCAGATATTCCAGGAACAGCCGGCGCATGATCTCTTTTGGAACCTTGACACGATATAGGTAGACATCCTCCGGCGGCTGGCGATAGGTGGTGCGCAGCCCGATCAGATCGCGCTCGTCGGCGACGACGTAGTGCAGCTCGTAGCGGCGAAAAAAGCCGGCCAGCGCCGAAAAGGTCTCGCCTTCCTCCTTGCGAATTTCGATCGAAATCGCGATCTGTTCGCCGGCGAAGCCGAAGCTGACGATGGTGTGCGCGATGGCGTCGCCCATCCAGTAAACGGCGATCAAATCGAGCGTATCGAGCTGGCGCAGATCGACGGTCTTGTCGTACCAGCGCGGGGTGTAGTCGGTCTCGCTGCGGTAATCAAAATTGCGAACTCCGCGCAGCGTCACAAGGTCGCCTTGGACCTCGGCCGCCGGCAGGACCGCGACATCGCGCTGCCAAGTGCGATCATTGCTCGGGTCGATGCTCGACCACCACACAAGCAGCGCCGCAAGGGCGGCCGCGAAGGGCAGCAGCGGCAATATCAGGCGCCGGCGCCACAGGGCGACCAAGAGACCGCCGGCAGCGAGCAGGAGAATCGACACAGCGAGCCCGCCCCGCACAGCCTCACCGGCCGGCACGGCGAACCACAACGCCAGCGCGCCCCAAATAGCGGCCCCGACGGTCGGCAGGCCGACCAGGACAGCCAGCAACAGCCACTTCAAAAACTTCATTCCCGCGTCGCCTCCAGCCAGGTGCAACGTTCTTCGACATGCGCCGCCGCCGGAATTGTCAAAGGCGATGGTTTGTTTTTCGGCCCGATGATATCACCCAGGTCAGCTCGTAGAACAGGATCTCGCGCGAGCGCGCCTTCTTGGTGTAGCGATTGATCTGCAGAGTCCCCAGGGGTTCTTGCCAAGTTTCCGGCTGACGCAAGGTTATTTCCGTGCGGCGCGCTTCGCGCACGTCGAGCGCCTACGCTCGCATCAGATGTTCCCTCAGACGCGCCGAATAGCCCGGCAGATGGCGGCCTATTCCATGCACCATCAGGATTTTCATGGTGTGCGTCGAATCGCCCGCGGCGCGATCCTTCTCCTGTTCGCGCAGAAGCGCTTCCAAGCCATTCACCGGCGGACCCTCGACATGACAGTGGCGCTCGTCCTTTTGCTCGGCGTTTTATAGCAGGGCCTCGGTCACGCCCTTGGCGATGTCGGCACAGCCGGAAAAGCGCGATGCGAAGGACCATCAAAGCCGCCAGACGCGAAAGCCACAATTCACCAAGTCCCCTGTCAGGATTTGATCCGGCCCACAGGTTTCGAGCGACACCCCGCGCTCCCGACGAATTCGGACTTGTCCTAAAGCGGTGTACAGGCCCCGAAGAGGACAAAGGCGACCCGGCTTCCTGTCGCGCTCAAGGCCATCTTACCGCTGGCTTGCGTGATCGCCATGTTCCAGCCGAGACCGTCTTGCGTGCCTTGCAGAATCAATTCGCCGTCGTTCAGCGTCAGGTTCTCGATACGGCTGGTCCGTTCTTCCCCGTCCGGCCGCGTCGCACGGGCGAGCTTTTCCGTAAAGTCCAGCCGAATGAACTGCGGCGCGTTGATGCTTTCGGGCGTGTCCTTGAAACATTCGCTACCAGGCACACACTCAAAGCTCTCGACCGGCGCGCAGATCAGCGCCTTGCTGCCGTCAAAATCCGCCGCCGTCACCGGCTCGGACGAAAAGCCGAAACACACGGCGAACATGACAAGTCCAAGTTTGTACATGGCTTTTCCCCTAATTCACCGTGTAGCCGCGGCCTTGCAAACAGGCGGTCATGGCGCGGTGGTATGCGTCACGTTGCTGTCCGCCGGTAGCCTGCTGCTGAGACTGGGCTTGTTCGTAGTTGCGGCGCTCCTGCTCATGGCGACGTTGCTGGTCGCGTCGGCGAAAGCCACCGATCAGCGCCCCGCCGGCGGCACCGATGGCCGCGCCCTTGCCGGCGTCGCCGGCAATCGCACCGACCGCGAGTCCGCCCAGGGCGCCGCGCGCGCCGCCGCGTAGCACGCCGCCTTGCGGCGCTTCCTGGGGTGGTGGCGCCTCCCCGGAGGCTTGTGGCTGCGCCCGAGATGGATCGAATCCGGTCTGCTGCACGGCCCAGTTATGGCATTCATAGCGGTCGCGATCCTGCTGTTCCTGACTTTGGCCCTTGGATGGATAAATGAAAAGATCCTGCGCCTGGGTCGATTGTGGTGCCATAGACATCGAAACCAAGAACGCCGAAAGCGAAAACGCCGCCGCCCGGATAATATGTCTCATCTCGTTTCTCCTTAAACGCCGCGGATGAAAGGCCGACGTGGCCGGCCGCATCATTCGGGCGTTGCGTTGTCATTCGGGCGTTGCGTTCAATTGATAGACCGCCCGAAGCGCGGTCGGAGGTTTTTCGGCAAAGCGCCCAAACCATTTTTGATAGATCTCCAGCACCTGGCCGCCACGGTTGAGTTGCGACAGCGCGCGGTCCGCGACGAGCTGGAAATCGGCATCCCCACGCGCCACCGCCAAAGCGAAGGGCTCGAAGGAGAAGAACTTGTCGGAGAGATAATACCGCTTGTTGCTGTTGCCCGCGATGACCTGACCGATAAGGACGACCTGATCGGACGAAAAGGAGTCGACTTCGCCGCTATCCAACAGGGCCATGCCCTCGGTCGCGGAAGCGACCGGAACCACTTCCGCATCGACCAGCAACTTGTCGAGCGCGCCTTTCAAGGCCTCGATCGTGGTGGTGTTCGACACGACGGCCACCCGCTTGCCCTTGAGTGCCGATAGGTTGGGAACCGCCGCATCGTTCATGCTCAACAAGGCCCCACCGGTGACAAAGGTCAGCTGCGTGAAACCGACGCGCTCGGACCTGCCGAGCGTCTTGGTCGTGGCACCGCACAAGATATCGATTTTGCCCGTCTCAATTGCGGCAAAGCGATTCTCGGCCGTGACCGGTACATGGTTCACGGCGATATCGGGCCGACCGAGCTTTTGTTTCACCGCAACGGAAATATGCTCGCAAAGGTCGACCGAATAGCCGACCACATTGCCATTACCATCGCGAAACGACAGGGGTGGCGCGTCCTCGCGGACCCCCAGGTTCATTTCGCCGGTCTCGGCGATCCGCTTCAAGGTCCCGGTCAGTTCATCGGCGGCGCCTGTGGAGATCTGCAGGCACAGAAAGGACAATCCAAGTAGCAAAGTCCGCATTGTTTTCTTCTCCCTGAACACGCCGCCCCAGTGCAAGGGAGATCGCGGGTATCGATCCTGCGTGCGGTTGACATCAAAGCTAAGGCGTCAACGCTCCATGACGATGACTTCGACGCGCCGGTCGCCCTGTTTCTCGCCGCTGCCAATGAGTTTGCCGAGCCAACTGTCGTCGCCATAGGGCTGGCCGGCGGAAATGACCTGATACTTGCTCTTGAGGCCGGCGCTCTTGAGGAAGTCGGCAACGGCGGTCGCCCGCTTCATAGCCAGTTCCTGGTTGTAGCCCTGGTCGCCGGAACGATCGGCACGTCCGATGATGCAGATATCAAGGCTCTTGTTTCCATCGAAGCGCGCCGCGATCTCTTTCAACCCAGCCTTGGAGGCCGCATTGATCTCAGCACTATTGATCTCGAAGGGAACGACCTTTGCCGGATGTGCCTTGCCGCCAGCCGGGCGGACACAGTCGTTTGCGGCCATGGCGCCCTGCCCCAAGCCGAGGCCGACGGTCAGGATCGCGGCTAGAATGGCAGCCAGAATAGTCCCGCGCAGGCTCAACCCAATCACGCACCGCATTTTGGTCTCCTTTCCTGAGATTTTCTCGGCCAAGCGCCTATCCATCCGATCACCAGCTGTAGATGACCGAGGCGCCGGCCAGGAACTGTGTTTCCGAACCACGGTCGTCGACCAGCGGGCTGTCGGCCGCGTCCCCGAGCATTTGCTTGATCATGACCCCCATGCCGAGGTGCCAGTCGCGGCTGAAATGCGCCACCAGCATCGGCGCCAGACGGACGTCCTTGAAACCGGCATCGGCACTAAAGCTGGACAGGCCGCTGCGCGCCGCGTCGCTGGCGCTGACTCCGAAATAGGTGTCGTTGTAGTCCTTGGAGCCGTAGACGATACCGCCGACAAGCCCGAAATCGAGCCATATGGCCAGCGGGTGCCAGTAGTGCAGGGATGCCTGGGCCAGAAAGCCACCATGTGCATCAAGGACGTCATGCGCGATCTCGACGTCGCCGCCGAATCGGATGCGTTCGTTGACTTGGTTGACGAAATCAAAACCAACGGTCAAGCCGAGCTCCAGGCCCGTGTCGATATCTTCCATCAGGTCGACGGCGGCATCTTCGACGTCATTGCGCCCAAGGTGCAGGGTCGCGGTCGGTCCCAAGCGCAGCACTGGATGATCGAGAAGATTGGCCGAGAGCGAATTGGCGCGAAGCAGCAGATAGCGGTTGTCCCATCCCAGACGCAACAGGGGACCCGCGGCCGGCGTATAGTCGTCCGAGCCTTCATAGTCGGGCACCAAACCGGCGCCCAGACCAATCATGTTGGGAAAATTCGTCGTATCCGGGGCAAAGACCAGATCAGACGCAGATACTTGCGGAAGCTTGAGAGCACTACAGGCCGCAATCAAGCCACAAATCAAAAGACCGCGCCTGATCCCGGTCTTCAAGGTCCAACTTTGCATCGTGATCCCCCCAGTCACAAACTCATTTAGAGCCGCACCCCAGGGGGTGCGGCTCCAACCCAATGATCGTGTTCAGAATTCGCGGCATCGCGACAGCGGAATTTACGGCCGCATTCCGCGCACGGAAATCAGTCCCAGCTGATTTCCACACCACCCGGCGCCGGTCCTGAGACCTGCAGGCCTGTTTTGAGCGTGCGGCCCTTGACGACGACACAGCGAGCGTTGTTCAAGACGGCTTCGCCCTCGCCATGCATGATCGCCACGCCAGCCCCCGCGCCGTAATACGTACCGACAAAATCGTCCACGTTTTCGAGGTTGTAGACTTCGCCCTCGAATTCGACAGAGGCAAGACCCGTTTCAAGCGCCTTGAAGCCAAAGATATCAAACTTCTTTTCTTCGCCGCTTGGCAGGGTCAAAACCCCATCGCCCCAACGGACGCCAACCATCCAGCCGATGTTATCCACATGACCCTTGATCGTGCCCGAAGGCTGCATGCCCTCGACATCGATCTTACAAGCCTCATGCGAATCGGCCAGAACCAGGCCGCCGTTGAGCGACAGCGCCACCACAGCGCAT
>JAJFGM010000757.1 GCA_021776145.1 Kiloniellaceae bacterium
AGGTTTCTACCGTCACCTCGGCCAGGCCCGCGAGCCGCGCGGCGAGCGACGGCGCCAGGCGCTCGGCCTGTGCCCGAATCTCGGCTTGCGGCCGCGTCAACAGGGCAAGGGCCGGCAGGCGTTGCGCCAGGCGTGCCGGGTCGCCGTAAAGCGGCAGTAGGGCGCCGAGCGCGGCGAGGGTGATCTTGTCGACCCGCAGGGCGCGTTTCATCGGATTGCGCTTGAGCCGGGCGACGAGATCTCTTCGGCCGACGACAATGCCGGCCTGGGGGCCGCCGAGCAGCTTGTCGCCACTGAAAGTGACAAGGTCGGCGCCGGCCGCGAGCATCGCCGCCACGGTCGGCTCGTCGGGCAGGCCATAGTCGGCGAGGGACACCAGGGTGCCACTGCCGAGGTCGACGACCAGGGGGAGGTCGTGGCTTGCGGCGAGTTCGCCCAGGCGCGATTCCGCGACCGTCGCCGTGAAACCCTGGACCCGGTAGTTGCTGGTGTGGACCTTGAGGATGAGGCCGGTCTTGGCCGAAATGGCGTCTTCGTAGTCGCGCGCGTGGGTGCGGTTGGTGGTGCCGACCTCGCGCAGGCGACAGCCGGCCCGGGCCATGATGTCGGGCAGGCGAAAGGCGCCGCCGATCTCGATCAATTCGCCGCGCGAGACGACGACCTCGCGGCGCAGGGCGAGACTGTTGAGGGTGAGCAGCACGGCGGCGGCATTGTTGTTGACCACCGTCGCCGCCTCGGCGCCGGTGAGCCGGCAGAGCCAGGCCTCGACGTGACTGTCGCGGTCGCCACGACGGCCCGTCTCGAGGTCGTATTCGACGTTACTGGCCGTCGAGGCGGCGGCCGTCATGGCGGCGATGGCCTCGGGCGGCAGCGGCGCCCGCCCGAGATTGGTGTGCAGCACCGTGCCGGTCAGGTTGCGCACCGGCCGCAGGCTTGGCGCCATCAGTGCCCGCAGATGCCGTTCGACGCGCGCCGCGATCTCCGCTTCGCCGACAGTGTCGCCCCCGGTGTCGCCCCCGGAGCCGCCCGTCGAGCCATTCGCCAGCGCCGCCCTCAGCTCGGCCAGTACCGCGCGTGTGGCCTCGGTCGCCAGGGCGCGGCCGTGGCATTCGATCAGCGGCCGCAGCGCGGCCGTGCCGAGGATACGATCGACCGAGGGCAGGGGGCTGCTTGAAGGCTTTTGGCGTGACATGGAGGTCCAATCGAGGTGCCGGCCCAATCGAAATGGGGTAGCCGAAAAGGTATCGCGCCGCCTGGAGCAGGGTCAACGCGGGCAGCCATAACGAAAACGGTCTCGTGACTTGCCGGCTGCGGGGCCGCCTGTGTTAGTCTCGCCACAGTCACGACGATCAAGAGGTGCAACGCCATGGTCCGCATGTCGGATCTTCCCGAATACGAGGTCGAGTTTCTGACTTCCGTCGAATGCCCGACATTCGACGACGAACCCTGGGTCGCCGGTCCGCCCTTGAGCGCGCGCCGCGTCGCCCTGGTCTCCTCTGCCGGCCTCAACATCAGGGGCGAGCGGCCGTTTCTGTCGGGTGGTGCCGGTTATCGCGCCCTTCCCGACACCGCCGCCGCGACCGACATCCTGATGAGCCATGTTTCGGTCAACTACGACCGCACGGGTTATCTGCAGGACCTCAACGTCGCCCTGCCGCTCGACCGCCTGCACGAGCTGGTCGAAGAAGGTGTCGTCGGCTCCGCCGCCACGGCGCACTATTCCTTCATGGGCGCGACGCATCCCGAGAAGATGGAGCCCAAGGCGCGCGAGCTGGCCGCGACCCTGAAAGCCGATGGCGTCGACTCCGTCGTTCTGATCCCGGTTTGACCGCTTTGTACGCGCGCCGTGTGCGCGCTTGCGTATTACCTGGAGACGGAAGGCCTGGCGACGACGCTGATCAGCCTGGTGCGGCTGCACAGCGAGACCATGCGCCCGCCGCGCGTCCTGTGGGTGCCCTTCGAACTCGGCCGGCCCCTGGGTCCGCCGAACGACGCGGGACTGCAGCGTGACGTTCTGACGGCGGCGCTCGACCTGCTGACCGGCGAGGCGGGCCCGGTGGTGCATCGGGACTTCGACTACCGGGCGCCAGCCGAGGCGGCCTGGACCTGCCCCTTCGAAACCGGGGACCCCACAAGTTCCGGCGATGCACTGGACGCGCTCGCGGAGCGGCTGCGGGCGGAGTTCCAGCGCATGCTGCCGTGGTATCGCAAGGCCGAGGCGGCCAGCGGGCGCAGCGTGATCGGTGTTGCCGGCCTGGAGGCCGAGGCCCTCGTCGAACATGTCATCGCCGGCACCCTTGCCTTGGCCGCTGGCGGCGGCCTTCCCGCCAGTCCCTTGCGCGGCATGCACCCGATGCAGGCGTTGCGTTTCGCCGTCGACGACCTCAAGGCCTGTTACCTGGTCGCCGCCACCGCCGACGGCGCCACGCCGTCCTGCGGCCAGCACAATCGCTGGTTCTGGCGCGAGACCCTGGCCGGCCGGATAATCGTCAAACTGCGCGAGCTCGCCATCGCCTCCGATCAAAGCCTGGTCCAGGTATTCGGCAAGTCGTTCCTGGTGACGCGCGAATATCTGTGAGGGGGCATAAAGCGATTGCCGCAATAGCGCCGCGAATGCTCCGAGCACCGGCTGGTTTGACTGGCCCCTTTGGCCTGCTGGAGCGGCTCGGCAAGCCGGAGCGCGCGCCTCGGCGGCCTGCCTCGGCGGAAGTGTAGGCCGCGTCGCCGAGTTCGCAGGTCTGAAATCTCGTGTTAAGGACCCTGGCTTCACGCTGCGATTTCGGAGTCCCCTGCCTTTGATCCAAGCCTCATCCCGGACTTCGGCAAGTGACCCCTGGTAGTGCACGTCAATCCGTGGCCGCGTTCTCCCGCACATAGCGGGCGACTTCGGCGTGGGTGGCGAACCAGGCCTGGCCGCTGCCGCGAATGTGCTCGATCAGTTTTTCCAGGATCCAGATACGCGAGCGATAGCCGATGACGTGCGGATGCATGGTGAGGAGGAAGAGGCCGCCTTCTTCCCGCGCCCGGTCGAATTCGCGGCGGAAGATGTCGAACACCGTCTCCGGCGCCGTATAGGGGCGCAGCCCGGAGAAACGGTGCATGTTGAAATAGACCGCGTCGTCGCGGATCCACTCGACCGGCAGTTCGACGATGCCGGTGGCCTCGCCGTCCTCGAGCAGTTCG
>JAJFGM010000758.1 GCA_021776145.1 Kiloniellaceae bacterium
GCCTTGGATGGTGGAGTTGATCGGCGAAGACGAGATCGCACTCTACTGTGATCTCGAGCGCCTGCTGCCCGAGACCGATCCCTTCAACCGCCAGATCGTCATTGGCCTCGGGTGTTTCCTCGAAATTTTCCACATGGCCGCGGCCGAAGCGGGCTACCTGGCCGATATCAAGCCCTTCCCGCAAGGTGCCGATTCGGATCATCTGGACAAGCGCCCGGTGGCACGCATCCGCATGAGTAAGTCCCCGCTCACCCGCCGCGATCCGCTCTTTGCCTCGGTTCCGCTGCGCCGTTCCAACAAGGCCCCTTTCGATACCCAACGCGGCGTGCCGGCGCCCGCCTTGGCGCAATTGCGAGCCACCGCCGGCACCATCGCCGAAGTCGCCACAAGCAGCGACCGCGATATGGTCGCCGCGCTGCGCGATCTGACCTGGCGGGCCATGCAAGTCGAACTGACGACCGAGAAGACCTACATGGAATCTGTCGAACTCATGCGCATCGGCAAGGCCGAGATCGAGGCAAACCCCGATGGCATCGACCTCGGTGGCGTCTTTCTCGAATCCCTCAACCTCGTTGGGGCCCTGACCCGCGAAGGCTTGGCCGATATGGGGTCCAGCGCCTTCAAGCAGGGCCTGGAGATGATGCGCCAGCAGATGCAAACGGCGATGGCGCATGTTTGGGTCGTCACTCCGGACGACAGCCGCCTGGCCCAACTGAGCGCCGGCCGCGCCTGGGTCAGGATCAATCTCAGCGCGACCGCCCTAGGTCTTGGCCTGCATCCCCTGAGCCAGGCTTTGCAGGAATATCCGGAAATGAACGCCCATTACGAAGAGCTTCACGGCAGGCTCGGGATCGACGGACAGCGGCGTATACAGATGCTCGGCCGGATCGGTTACGGCAAAACGGTCGCACCGAGCCCGCGTTGGCCCCTGGCGGCGCGTTTGATGCCGGGCGGAAAGGACGCGCAAGCATGAATGACGCCAAAGCGGACCCCATGGTCTTCAAGGTCTTCACCGAAATCGGCATAATCGAACAGCTGGCGCGGACCCACCTCGAACGTCAATTGCCCGACGGCCTGAAACTGTCGCATTTTGGTGTGCTCAACCACTTTGCCCGGCGTGGCGGCACGCAGAGCCCGGCAAGTCTGGCAAGTGCCTTTCAGGTGACCAAGGGCGCCATGACCAACACCATTCAACGGCTCGAAGCGCGCGGCCTGATTGACGTGCGTGGTAACCCACGCGACGGCCGCGCCAAGTTGGTCAGCTTGACTCCGGCGGGATCGCAGGCGCGGCGCGAGGCTGTCGCCGCCGTGGCGCCATTGGTCGCCGAGTTGGAAAAGACCTTCTCGACAGAAGAGTTCTCCGCCGCCCTACCCTTTCTGCAGCGATTGCGGATCTATCTCGATGAAGCGCGTGATCCCTAGTGGCTCTGCACAGAGATTATGACTGTTTCATGGAGGCCAATCGACCCTCTGGGTAGGCGCGCTGCGCAGCGCGATGCGGGACATCGGGCCCACGGTTTTCGCCAAGCGGGCAGCGCAACGCCCCCAGCGGGTCGAGTGGCCCCACCGAAGGCCGCGATCTTTTGCCCGCCCGCGGCGTTCCGGGTTGCTTGTGGTGGTTGGCACCACCGCGCAACCCGCGCCTTGCCGGCGGGCAAAACCTTCGCGGTGAAACAGTCATAATCTCTGTGCAGAGCCACTAGTCTTAAGCGGTGAGTGCCGCCAGGGCATAGACCTCGCATTCGGTCTGCGCCAGCACCCAGCCCTGCACATCGGCGGTCCGACCCGCGGCGAAGTCGTCGCGCAAGCAGGCACGGTATCGATCCAGAATCGCCTCGTCGGTCATAGGCAAATCCCCGGCCAGGCAAAGTTTTCGATCCAGGCATTGGCCCAAAGCCGAGATCCGCGCCTCTCTGCCCAGTGTCGCCGCGTCGCCGGACAAGGTCCGCAGGTAGCCTTCGCCGAGGATCACGGCGGCGGATTGCCCAGCGCCGAGCGTCCGTAACATCTTGACCCGCTTGCCCGCCGCCGCGCCGGCGGATCCGCCGCCAGAGGCAAGAACCGCCGCCCCTGGAGCAAGCAGACTCAGCAATCCAAGAACCGCGCGCCGCGTTGTGGTCATGACCCGTATCCTTTTCTATCCCAGATCCAACTGCGACTTCACGTGGTCGGAGATCCGCATGGCCAAGGCCAGGATCGTGAATGTCGGATTCTGGTAGCCGCTGCAGGGAAAGACCGATGACCCGGCAACGTAAAAGTTTCCCAAGCCATGCATCCGGCAGTCGCTGTCGACGACGCCCAGGCGCGGGTTCGGATCCATGCGTGTGGTTCCCATGTGATGAAAGGCGGCAAAGATCCGATCGCGGGATTCCTCATCGGCCGCCGGTATGCGCTCCAACTTAACGCGGCCAAATTCGCTGCGGCCGACCTCGCGGGCAACAATCTTCTGGCCTTCGGTGATGGTCCTGATGTCGATCTCCGACAGGCGCCAGGCCAGCGCTGCCTTGTTGAGGCCCAGGGCGTCCCTGTTGGTGGACAGCATGACGCGGCTTTCGGGATTCGGCACTTGCTCGCTGTAGTTCAGCAAGCGATAGGTCAGGGGTCCGTCCTCGCCTTCGGTCATGTAGCGCCAGACCGTGTCGTAGTTGGTTACGACCCGGATCAGCTTTTGCTTGATGCGGTTGAGCGGCTTGCCTTGCATGACATCGTCGAGCAGGGTCCGCGCCCGACGCGCCACCGGATCGCAGACAAGCGAGCGGTGCCCCTCGATCTCGGTGCGGAAATCGCCGATTTGCAGTTCGGCACCCGCTTGTGCGGGAAGATCGAAGAAGCCGTGCATGTACCAGTCGTCTTCGGTCAGGTGGTGATCGGTATAGAGCCTGTACTCCCGGCTTTGATCCGCAGGCAGGATTTCGCTGCGCGGATACCAGATATGGTCCATGAAGTAGCGCCCGATCAGGTCGTGACCGTTGCCGAGACCGGCGGCTTCGACCTGTCTGGAGTTCAACAGCAGACGCGGGTTCTCGATGCCGCCGCAGGCGAGGATAAAAACTTTGGCCGAGAGGTCGAAGGCCTTGCCGTCGAGTGTCTTGATCGAAATTCCGTTTATGCGGCCGGCCGTGCGGTCCCGATTGATCGAGGCAACGTTGGCGTTCAGGTAAACGGTGATGTTCGGCGCATCGGCCAAGTCACCAACAAATTCCTTGCCGAAGCGAATGCGGTTCACGCGTCCGAAACGCGTGCGTAAGCGGCTTTCATCGAAAGGCAGAGGATCCAGCTTCTCCGCCTTGGTCAGGGCGGCAAAATCGAAGTCGCTCTTTCCGATCCGCATGAAGTCGTAAGCACGCTCGTAGTAGGGATCCAAGAGTGCGCGTCCAAAGGGCCAACCACTGTGAGGTATCCAAGGGCGTTTTTCGAAGATCGAGGCGCGAATTGGCAGGCACAGGCCGCCCCAATGGTTCGTCGTACCGCCGAAAAACCGCAAACGCGACAGATGCGACATCGGATATTTCGAGCCGACGTGCTCGACATCGTAGAGGTCCTGGCTTTCGCGCGAGAACCACATGCCACCGGCTTCGACGATGGCGACCCGCGCGGCCGTGCCCGCGAGTTGCCGGGCGATGGTCAACCCGGCGGCACCGGCGCCGATGATGCAGACCTCGGCTTCGAGCGGCTCACCGTCGGCAAGTTGGCGGGCGTCAAGATAGTCGGTCACATCGATCTCTCCAAAGGGCCCATTCGAATGCCGTCGCGGCTGTCAGAGATGTTTGAGATAGTGGATCAAGGCTTTACGTTCTTCCGCGTCCGGGATCTCGGGAATGTTCATCCAATTGTTCGCAATGAAGCCTTGGTTGTCGCCGATATAGGCATCCAGCGTCTGTTCATCCCATGTGAACCCGAGATCCTTAAAAACGGGCGAGTAGATGAAGCAGCAAGCGGTGCCGGCCTCGCGACCGAAAACACCCGCCAGATGAGGCCCCGCCCGGTTGTCGTCTTCGGTGATTGAATGGCAGAAGGAACAGCGCTCAAACAGCGCCTCGCCCTTGGCGAAGAGCGGATCGTCTTGACGCAGCGCGGCGAAATCGGGCGCCTTGGGAGCAAGCAGCCATACAGCCGTAAAACCAACACAAAGCAGTGCGGCCAAACCGATCAAACCGAGCCCAAGGTATTTCACCGCTGCAGGCCTCCCGGCACGAAAGGAACAATGGTATCCAGCGCCGCAGGCGCCGACGGGGTATCCAGCGCCGCAGGCGCCGAAGGCGTGCCACGATACCGGTTCGAATCCGAGCCGGTAAAGAGGGCGGATCTCGAAGGGCGTCTTAGGTTAGGCCGGCTGTGGCAGGGCGGCGCGGCGGGCCAGAGTGCGGATGCGCTCGACCATGGCGTAGAGACCATTGGCGCGATTGGGACTCAAATGCTGTTCGAAGCCCAGCTGGCCGACGATGTTTCGAATATCGATGGCGAGGATCTCCCGCGGCGTGCAGCCGGAATAGATCCGCAGCAGAATGGCGATCAGGCCCTTGACGATATGCGCGTCGCTGTCGGCGCTGAAAGTGAGTGTGGGTTCGTCGCCCGGCCCTTGCTCGGCGACGATCCAGACTTGGCTGGTGCAGCCGTCGACCTTGCTGTCGTCAGTCTTGGCGGTCTCGTCCAGCGGCGCCAACTTGCGCCCGAGATCGATGACATAGCGAAAGCGATCCTCCCAGTCATCGAAGTAGGAAAAGTCCTCGATCAATTCCTCGATTTCGGCCTGCATGCCGTGTGAAACCTCTGACTATTTGCTGAGCAGGAACTCGCGGCCGACTTTGACCCGCTGGACGCCATCGTAAGCGACGATATCGGCTGTGGCATAGGTCTCGGACCAGTCGCCCGGCAGATAGCTGCCGGTGCCAACGACATCGATTGGGGCATTGGCTTCCGACATCAATTTACACTTTGCCGGGCCGAAACCCGACGAGGCGACAATTTGGACCTTGTGGAAGCCCTCGCGGTTCAATGCGTCGCGCAGATGCCACACCGCCGCGGCGGAGACCCCTGGCCCAACCAGGTAGCGCAATTCGGTCTCGCTTCGATACCCACGCACGGCCTGC
>JAJFGM010000759.1 GCA_021776145.1 Kiloniellaceae bacterium
GAGTATGCCCTGACCAACCTTGGCGAGGAGCTGATCCCGGCAATCGAAGCCATCGTCACCGTCGGCCACAAGCTGAAACTCAGGAAGAGCGGCACCTGACGGTCAAGAGGCGCCGGCGCTCGACAAGGAAGACCGGCCAACGCCCGACATCGTCAAGGGCGTCTTGAAGCGAAGACGTCTTCGATATCCTCGCTCGCATCACCCGGGGTCTTCTTGTATTCGTGCCAGCGGAGATAGCGCCAGGCCGCCATAACCTTGTCGGGGTGAAACCCACCGGCATACACCGTGCCCGTTTTCTGGCCTATGACATCCAATGCTCGATCAATAGAGATCTTATCGAGGTGGATGTCGAACATGGCCTTGATGCGTTCACCGAACTGCCCGTTTGTACTGATCGCCGCCTTATAAAAAGCAATCGACAAAACGAGGAGAAATGCGGCGACAATCAGATTCATGTAGGCATTGTTTTCATTCAGGAGTCCAATATTCCAGATTTTGGCCAGCACCCAGTAAAGGGTGAACAGCAGGGACCCCAGAACACATGAAAACGACGCATAGAGCGCGCTGTCACAAAGCGCTTGTTGATCGTCAAGGTGCTTGCGAAGATTTTCATCCAGCGCCATTAGAATTCGGTCCCAGAAGAAAATCCCATCGACCCCGTATTTTACGGTCGCGTAAGTCTCGAAGCCATAGATCACGTTACCCAGTTCCGTCGGCATTACCGCAATGGGTCTTCCCGACGTCGGTGGGTAGATCCCGCCACCGACAGGGTATCTATAGGCCCGAATATCGTACTCAATGGCTGCATAAGCATTGTTGCTGGTCCGATGATTTTCAGCCTTCCGAAGCCAGCAATCGAGCTTCTTCTGCTGCGCCCCGACTCTGGCTTTTCGGATCCATTCCGGCCAGAACCGCCGACCCTCGAACAGCATGTAAATCGGCATATCAATCAGGTTGATGAACCAGCCGACCAGCAGGGTCGTTACGGCGAATACCGTCGCGGCCCCGATATTGATCTTGAAATGCAAAAGGATACTCATGAGTCCCGGAACCAGGCCGAACGCGGCAATGGCACCGGGAATCAACAACCGCAAGAACAGTCGGCTGCCAAATGAAATCGGCAGTTTCATTGCCTACCCGCCGCGCCCACCACCTCCGCCATGCGGGCCAAGCGCGGCCTTAAGCCTTTTACCGGCCTTGAATTTTGGTCGGTTGGACGCGGAGATCTGAATCGTTTCGCCGGTTCGCGGATTTCGTCCTTGCGCGGCCTTGCGACGGGCCACACTAAAGGTCCCGAAACCGACCAGTCGAACGTTATTGCCTTTCTTCAACGACTCGGCGATGGAGTCGAAAAGGCCATCCACCGCATTGGCGATGTCCGCCTTCGATATTCCCGTGCTTTGGGCAACAGCGGAGATGAGATCGTTCTTGTTCATCGCGGTCTCCGGAGTTCGTGTATTCAGTGTTCGAATAAAGGACGCCACCCATCAAAGATCCTTGGGAATCTTCGCAGACGACCCGCTTGAATGCAACCTCTGGATCCCGGTAGAACAACCTATCCAAGTACTCCGGGGTTGCCGTGTAGCTGAAACCAATGCGCATCCTCCGCCCCACGGCTTTTGACGGCCTTCATGCATTTGACGGCCTTCATGCAAATGTCATCCCGCTGTCAAAGGCCTGACATCCTGGTTTGCATAAGTGGTCGAAAGCAAACCGGTGGCCAAGGGTCTGTTGAGGTTCAGGTTACGGCCTCGGCGGTCAGCCGCGTCGCAGATTGATCCAGTTCGCGGCCAGGATGAAGACCGCGCCGACGAGCAGGAAGGGGTCGAGGCGCTCGTCATAGACCAACCAGGCGGTGACGGCGGCGAGCGGCAGTCGCAGGAAATCGAGCGGCGCGACGATGCTCGCGTCGGCGACCTGCAAGGCCTTGCTGAGACAGAAGTGCGACATCAGGCCGGCAATGCCGAGCACGAGAACCCATGGCCATAGCGCCTGGCTCGGCACGACAAAGTCACCGAGCGACAAGACCGCGCCGAAGGGCAATTGCATCAGGTTCATCCAAAACAGCAGGGCCAGGGTCGAGTCGCGGGTCATCAGGCTCTTGGTCAGTACGAAAGTGAGCCCATAACCGACGGCGGCGGCGAGAACCACCAGCGAGGCGGGATCGACGATGGCCAGACCGGGCCGCAGGATGACCAGGATGCCGGCGAAGCCCAGGGCAACGGCCAACATCCGCGTTTGGGTCGCCGCCTCGCCGAGGAAGACCATGGCCAGCAGCGCCGTCCAGATCGGCGCCGTAAACTCGATGGCAAAGACCTCGGCCAGCGGCAGAACGCCGAGACCGAACAGCCAGCACCACTGGGCCGCGTAGTGCACGCTGTTTCTGATGGCATGGCGCCCGAGATGCTCGCTCCGCACCGCCGCCCAACCGGCGCGCAGCAGGAACGGCATAAGGAACAGCAAACACAAGACGTTGCGGTAGAAGGCGGTGTGATGCGGCGCCAACTCCACCGAAAGCTCGCGGCCGGACAGGCCCATGCCGAGAAAAGAAAAGAGGGCACCGCTCATCCATGCGGCGGCCAGCAGGAACGCGCGCCTGGCTTCGGGTATCGCCGCGGCATCCTTCATGCCCAGGTTTCCCTAACCGCCGTGGCTGCCGGCCACGGCGCCGAGGACGGTCATCAGACTGAGGGCGAGCAGCAGCCAGTGCAGGCGGTGCACCAGGGCCAGAGTGCGCCCGGGCCGCAACGCCGCGCGCGCGGCCAGCATTCGGTGCACGACCAGGGGCTCGGCAACGAAGAGCGCGACGGTGAAGAGCAGCCAGATCAGGACCATGGCATGCATCCACCAGAACGCGGGTTGGCAGAAGCGGTCCCACAGGTCCCAGGCGTGAACCATATAGAACCCGGAGCCGCCAACCAGCAGCGTCGTCACCCGCGCCTGCCAGCCGAAGCGCCCCTCGAAGGCCTCGAAGTGACCGAAGGCCTGGCCCGCGTCCGGCAGGCGCCGTAGCGCCGGCAGCAGCACCGTGGTGACGAAGCCGACACCGCCGATCCACAGGACGACGCCGAAGACATGCAAGGCGCGGGCAAAAGCGACGTCGTCCAAGGTTTGGATTCCTCATGTTGCCGCGAGGCTCGATCCCAATGCGCGGGTTCTTAGGTTTTAAGCCCGGCCTGGGGCGCGCGGCTCGGCTTGGTCAGGATATAGCAGGCACCAAACAACATCAGCCCGCCGGTCGGAAGCAAGACCGGCCAAGTGGCTTGGGTGAAAAAGACGAGATAGGCGAAGCTGGCCGCCATGGCGCCGACCGAGGCCATCTTGGCGCCCGGCGCGATGACGCGGTGCTCGTGCCAGCGCCGCAGTGGCGGACCGAACACGCGGTGCTCGTAGAGCCAGTGTTGAAAGCGTGGCGAACTTTTCGAGAAACACCACAGGGCGAGGATCATGAAAGGCGTTGTCGGCAGCACCGGAAGGAATGCCCCAATCAGGCCGAGCCCGAAAAACAGCCAGCCGATCCCCATGTAGATCCAGCGCTGCGGTCCTGTGGCGGCGGAAACCGGGGACATGCATAACCCTCGGAGTTGCTGTGTCTTCAGTCGCGGCGGCGCGTCGCGCCTTGTGCGTTGAACGGCTATCTATACAACGTCGGTAAAATATCGCCAGCGCGCCTCGCCGTCAGCCGCCACCGAGCAATTCCTCGATACGTTCCTGTACCGAAAGCGCGTCGCGGAACCCCGGCAGGCTGTGCGCCTTGCCGTCGAGCAGGGCCGCCAGCTGGTCGAGCTGCAACATATAGGTATCCAGGCGCGGATCCTCGACCTCGGGCGTAATCGAGCGCCAAGCCTCGCCGTCGCTGACTTCGAGCCGATACCAGTCGCTCAAGCGATAGGAACGTTTTTCGCCCCAGACCGTGAATTCGATCAGATCCGGCCCGCGTCCGCCGACGCTGCCGGCAAAGGTCGCGGGCACGCCGTCAAAGTCGAAGAGCGCCAGGGCCTGGGTCTCGGCCGCGTCGTCCGGCGCGGCGGGATACCCAAGGCTGCCGGAGACCAGTTCGCCGGGCCCAAAGAGACGCTCGGCAAGGTAATAGAAGTGGGAAAAGACCTCGCGCACGAAACCGCCTTGTTGACGCTGGGCGAGCCAGGTCGCGGCCTCCTGCCAGCCGCGCGGCCATTTGGCGAAATGCAGGCGGATGTCGATGCCGCTGACCTGCCCGAGATCACCGGCCCGCAAAGCCTGGCGCAAGGCCTCGCCGCCGCGCGCCGAGCCGAAAACGAAGTTCACCGCCTGCGGCAGACCGCTTTCTTCCATGCGACGGGTCAGGTCGCGGCTTTCATCGACGTCGATGCCCAGCGGTTTTACGCAGAACACGGCCTTGCTGGCGGCGAT
>JAJFGM010000760.1 GCA_021776145.1 Kiloniellaceae bacterium
TCGAAGAAACCCAATTGCGTGGCACCCTGACCGCCATCGAAGAGATCAACGACAACGGCGGCATCAACGGCCGCCCGATCGAGCCGGTAATCTATGACCCGGGGTCGGAAACCGCAGCTTTTGGGCGCTATGCCAAACGGCTGATGGTCGAGGATGGTATCACGACGATCTTCGGCTGCTATACCTCAAGCAGCCGCAAGTCGGTTCTGCCGGTGGTCGAACGACTGAACGGTCTGCTGTGGTATCCGACCCTCTACGAAGGCTTTGAGTATTCGCCCAATATCATCTACACGGGCGCCGGGCCCAATCAGAACAGCGTGGCGCTTAGCCGCTACCTAATGGAGCACTTCGGCACGCGATTCTATTTTGTCGGGTCGGATTACGTGTACCCCTATATGTCCAACCGCGTGATGTGGGAGTTCGTGCGCGCAAACGGTGGCGAGGTCGTGGGCGAGAAGTACATTAATCTGCGTGCCGAGCCGCAGGATTTTATCCCCGTCATGCGCGACATACAGCAGACCAGCCCCGATGTGATTTTCTCCACTGTGGTCGGCAAGTCGACGGACCTGCTTTACCAGGCCTACACGGACTTCGGCTTCGATCCCAAGGTCATGCCCATCGCCAGCCTGACGACGACCGAAGCGGAAATCCGCTCCATGGGGCTCGACGTCGGTGACGGCCACATCACCGCCGCGTCCTATTTCGACGGCGTTGGCGGCGAGGCGAATTCAGTCTTCACTTCGCGCTACCACAAGCGCTACGGCAAGGATGAACCCACCAACATGTGCTTGGAAGCGGCCTATTTCCAGGTCCAGATGTTCGCGAATGCATTGGAACATACAAACTCCATGGATACGGAAATCCTGCGCCCCAGGGTTCTTGGCATGGAGTACGAGGCGCCGCAGGGCCGTGTGTCTATCAATCAGGGGTGCAACCACGCGGATCTTTGGACTCGCATCGGCCGTGCCAATAGGCGCGGACGATTCGACATCGTTTACGAGTCGCAGTCGCGCGTATCGGCCGACCCCTACTTGATCGGTTACGGGCGAAGCGTCGCCATCGGGTAGTTATTCGGGCCGCTAGGTTCGACATTTGATCGTACTTCGCCGCTCAAAGCGACAGCCGGAGCGTGGGGTTAATGGGGTTGAGACGAAAAAGAACGCGGATCACGAGACTTGGCATGGCAGCATGAACACGACCGGTGGTTTGTCACACAGCCGAAAACTGTCCCAGCTCGACATTGCGGTTATCTGCCAACGCAACGATCATGGCGACGCGCTGGTCCGTGCGCTGCAGAAAACCAGGGCCCGCATCAAGCACATCTGGCCGATGCCCGACGAGATTCCGTCTGAGTACGACGTGGTATTCTGTGTGCTGGCTGATGATCTGCCCAGACGCATAAGGGGCGAACCGGGAAACTCGCCTACAGCCATCATTGTCGTCATTCCGGCCAACGCCACGGTGGATCACAAGCTTCTTGAGAACTGTACGCCGCACGGGCTTGTGCATATGCCCTGTACGCCGCAGTCGGTGCTGAACAACCTGATGCTAGGGCGGAGCAATTTCCTTTACGAACGGCGTCTGAGACAGCGGATTGAAAAGCTTGATGAGAATCTACGCTCGATGAAAACCATCGAGCGGGCCAAGGTGATCATGATGCAACGCGATAACATCAGCGAGGAAGAAGCCTTCCGCCAACTGCGCCTTAGGGCGATGCACCGTCGCGTGACCATTGGCTCGCTGGCTTCCGCGATTGTTGACGCACAAGATATTCTTGGATAACCTCCGCGCTTGCTCAGGGTTGCGCTGGTGGTTTTTTGGTCACTGTACCGCTCGCTGAGCAGAGCGTTTGCTTGAAGGCTCTTCTAAGAACCAAAGGTAAACGAAGAGATTTTTTTCGACCGCGGCAATGGCGCCGCGTAAAAACAGAAACTGGCAACGATGCCCGTTTTAGGTCGCCCACAGCGGCCCGAAACGGGTTTTTTTTGTGCCTATTTGGGAGGCAAGAATGAAAATTGGAAGAAGATCATTCCTACAAGGAACAGCCGCCGCCGGTGCTTTCGCCGCTGGTGGATTCCCCCACATTTGGCTCAAGGACTCTTCACTTGCTTACGCCGCGGGTGGCGAAATCAAGGTCGGCGTGCTGTTCTCGTTGACCGGGACCACTGGCATCATCGAGGAGTCCCTCAACAAAGCCACCATCATGGCAATCGAGGAAGTCAACGACCAGGGTGGCATCAACGGCATGAAGATCGTGCCGGTGGTCGAAGACCCGGCATCCGATCCCGCAACCTTTGCCGAAAAAGCCCGTAAGCTGGTGCTGAGCGACAAGTGCGTCAGCGTATTCGGGTCCTATACCTCGGCCAGCCGCAAGGCGGTCTTGCCGGTGTTCGAGAAGCGCAAGAACCTCTACTGGTATCCGACGCTGTACGAAGGGCGTGAATGCTCGAAGAATGTTATCTACACAGGCGCCGTTCCCAACCAGCAGCAGGATGAATTCGTGCCGTGGCTGGTCGAGAACTTCGGCAAACGCTGGTACCTGATCGGTTCGAACTACATCTATCCCAAGGAAGAGAACAACTACTGTAAGAAGCTTCTTGGCGAGCTCGGCGCGGAAGTCGTCAACGAGGAATACGTGCCACTCGGACACTCCGAGTTCTCTTCGGTAGTCAACAAGTTCCGCAGCGAAGAGCCTGACGTCATCTTCTCGACGGTCGTTGGCGATTCGGTTGTGGCGCTGCACCGCCAGTACCGCGCGGCCGGTCTCGATCCCGAGAAAATGCCGATGGCCAGCTTGACGACCTCGGAAAACGAAGTGGCGGCAATGGGCGGCGATGCCGCGGCCGGCCACTTTACCTCCGCGCCCTACTTCATGGTCTGGGACTCCCCGGAAAACCATCAGTTCGTGGATAGCTACCGCAAACGCTGGGGGGCGGACAAGGTGACCCACTTCGTTTCCGAACCCTGCTACTTCCAGGTCAAGATGTTCCAGCAGGCGGTTTCCAAATTGGCCCCGAGCGACATCAATCCGGCCAATATCCGCGAAGCCGTCAAGGGTGTCGAAATGATTGCGCCACAGGGCAAGGTACGTCTCGACGCTGCGACGCTGCACACCTATCTGTGGCCGAAAATCGGCCAGTGCAAGTCGGATGGACAGTTCGAAATTATCAAGCAGTCCCCGGAGTGGTTGGAGCCTGTCCCTTACAAGGCCTATGCCAACCAATCCTGTACCGAACAGGGTCTCGTCGAGTCCTGAACCGACGCTATGCACGAAGCTCTTGTGTGGTGGGAGGCCGCGCGCCTTCCACCACATAGTCTTCGAAGAAGGCCAAATGTCGCATGGTTGAAGACATCATTTCGCAGATCATTACCGGGCTCAGTATCAGCTCTATCCTGCTGCTCGTTGCCCTTGGGCTTGCCATAATCTACGGGACCACGGGCGTCATCAATCTTGCGCACGGTGAATTTGTGATGCTTGGCGCCTATAGCGCGTGGGCACTTCAGAAGTTCGTCGGGCTGGGGCTTATCGAGAGCCTGGTCTTGATATTCCTGATAGTCGCCCTCTTCGGCTGGGTCATCGAGCGCGTCGTCATACGGCATCTCTATGACCGCCCGCTCGACACGATCCTGGCGACCTGGGGCGTGGGTATCATGGCCCAACAGGCTGTCCGCCTGATCGCCGGTGGTGAACTCCGTTACGTGGAAATGCCATCGTCGCTGGCCAGCAGCGTTTCCCTCTTTGGTGTGGAGACCTCGGCATTCAGGATATTCATCCTGGTGCTTGCGGTCGCCCTGTTCGGGTTGACCTGGTACCTCATGTACCGCACCAGCGTTGGCATGAAGCTGCGCGCGATCACGCAGAACCGTGAGATCGCCAGCGCCTTTGGTGTCAACAGCAACAAGATCTACAGCATGACCTTCGCCTACGGTGCTGGCCTTGCCGGCCTGGCCGGGGCGCTGGTTTCTCCGCTGAAAAGCGTGTCGCCCGAAATGGGCACTACCTATGTGGTCGACGCCTTCATGGTTGTGGTCCTGGGCGGCGTGGAAAGCCTGATCGGCACCATCGCCAGTTCCGCCATTCTTGGCGAACTCACCGGGTTCCTGGCGTTCTACAGTGACGACACCATCGCCAAGGCATCTGTGTTCTTTGCCATCGTGATCCTCATCCGTTTTCGCCCGCAAGGGCTCTTTTCGACCAAGACACGGGGCTGAAGACCGCGCTGAAACCGTCGGGTTCGGACAAAAGAGGTTAGTTGGAAGTGTCTAGAAGAACGGCCATACAAATCGGCACATACGGCTTTGTATGCGTTGCGATCCTGCTGGTCCCGAGTTTCGTGGAGGACGCATTCGTCCTGAACAAGTACGCGCGCTATCTGGTGCTCGGGATCCTGGCTATGGCACTAAGCCTTTCCTGGGGCTACACAGGCATTCTCAACCTCGGCCAGGCGACGAGTTTCGGCCTGGGTTCCTACTGCATGGCCATGTCGCTGAAGCTAAAAACCGTGCCCGTTCATACCGGCAGTGCGGGTTTGCCGGATTTCATGGTCTGGAACAACGTCACCGAATTGCCGTGGTTCTGGGTGCCGTTCCATTCTCTCGGCTTCGGCATTGCGGCGGGTATCCTGGTTCCGGTCGTCGTCGCCGCAAGCCTGGGTTGGTTCATGTTCAAGGGCCGCATCACCGGTGTTTACGTCGCGATCATCACACTCGCCTGGTTGGTGGTGGTGAACCTGCTGATCATTGACCAACAGCGCTATACAGGCGGCTTCAACGGCATCACGGATCTCGCACAACTGGAGATCTTCGGTTTTACCTTCGATGCCTACGACAGCTCGATTTTTTATCTAATCGGCGTCTGTCTGACGGTCAGCCTGTTTTTCGCCCTTGCCGTTACCAAGAGCAAAGCGGGCATGATCCTTCAGGCCATCCGCGATCACGAGGATCGGGTGCGATACTTCGGTTACGACGTGGCCAATTTCAAGATCTTTGCGTTCTCGGTATCGGCGGGCATCGCAGGCCTGGCGGGTATGCTCTACACGATTGTCATGGAATTCGCATCGCCGACCTTCATCGGCGTGCCACTCAGCCTGGGTGTCGTCATCTGGTGCGCCGTTGGCGGCCGGCAGAGTCTGCTCGGCGCCATGCTCGGTGCGATTGTCGTGACCGGCATGCAGGGCGCGCTTTCGGAGTCGGAAACCTTCCTCGAAACCTGGACACTTATTATGGGCGGCTTGTTTGTTGCCGTGGTGCTGTTCATGCCAAAGGGGCTCGCCGGCGCGGCGGATACGTTGATGCAGCGGTTTCTCAATCGCAAGGATGGCGACAGCGTATCGGCGACCACCGCAGCGGTTGCGACCTCCGCCAAGGAAAGAGGCGCCTCATGAGCATCGCGGCCTCACAGCACCTCGTGATGCGCGATATCCTGGTCAACTTCAATGGCTTTCGGGCTATTGATCACTTCAATTTCAGCGTCTCGCAAGGCGAGCTGAGGTGCTTGATTGGGCCAAACGGTGCCGGCAAGACAACGGCGCTTGATCTGATTTGCGGCAAGCTCAAACCGACATCGGGCGATCTGCTGCTCGACGGCCGTTCTCTCAAGAACATGGAAGAGCATGAAATCGCCCTAGCCGGCGTGGGTCGCAAGTTCCAGGTGCCCAGCGTGTTCAGGGAACTCAGTGTGCGGGAAAACCTGGACGTGGCCTACAACAAGAAGAGCGGCGTTTTCGCCAATGCCCTCCAGTTCGGCCACACCAGGGAACGCGAAGGCCTGGAGAAGCTGGCGGAATTGGTCGGTCTGCAGGATAACTTGAGCAGGTTGGCCGGGCATCTGTCGCATGGGCAGACCCAGTGGCTCGAGATCGCCCTGCTTCTGGCGCAAGATCCCGAAGTCATCCTGATGGACGAGCCCACAGCAGGAATGACCGGTCCGGAAACGCGAAAGACGGCCGAGCTGTTAAGTCGCCTGAAGGGCAAGCACACCCTTGTGGTGGTCGAGCACGACATGGGCTTCGTCAAGGAAATCGGCGATATCATTTCGGTCATGCACCAGGGTGCGATGCTGGCTGAAGGCTCGGTGAGCGACATCGAACAACACGAAGGCGTGCGCGAGGCCTATCTCGGATCAAGGGGCATCAGCGGTGCTTGAACTCAAGAACGTCAATGCCTTCTACGGCAACAGCCACACAATCCAGGACGTTAGCATGCGCGTCGAAAAAGGCGAGTTCTTGAGTGTGCTCGGCCGCAACGGGGTCGGAAAAACGACGCTGATGCGCGCCATACTCGGGCTGATGGACCGGATCACTGGCAGCATCACTCTCGAGGGTAGGGAAATAAACGGCAAGCGCACCGACGAGCGCGCCCTGGCCGGCATTGGGTATGTTCCCCAGGGACGCGGAATTCTGCCGAAATTCACGGTTCGCGAAAACCTCATGCTAGGCACCTTCGCCAACGACGGCGATGCCGAAGCGATCTTTGAAAATGTCTTTGAGCTGTTTCCCGTTCTCAAAAACTTCCTCGACCGCAGAGGCGGCAACCTGTCGGGCGGGCAGCAACAGCAGCTGGCCATTGCACGCGCCTTGCTCACCGATCCTAAGGTCCTCCTGCTCGACGAACCGACAGAGGGTATTCAACCCAACATCGTCACGCAAATCGAACAGGTGCTGATCGACCTAAACCAAAGGCGCGGCCTGACTGTCGTGCTGGTCGAGCAGAATGTGGCATTCGCCCGCCGGGCCTCGCAGCGCTTTGTGCTGTTGGATCGAGGCAGCGTCGCGGCGAATGGGTCAGTCGACGAACTGACAGATAGGTTCGTTCATCAACACATGGCGGTTTAGCTGAACGAGCGAGCTTTCGATCCAGAAGTTTTTAAAACATTGGGAGGAAACCATGTACCACGGAGATATTTCTAGCAGCAACGACACCGCTGGCGTCGCCGTCGTCAACTACAAGATGCCGCGCCTTCATACAAAGGAAGAAGTTCTCGACAACTGCCGCAAGATCGCAGAGATGGTCCAAGGCATGAAGGTCGGCCTGCCTGGTATGGATCTCGTGATTTTCCCCGAGTACAGCACGCACGGCATCATGTACGACGAAAAGGAAATGTACGAGACCGCCTCGGAATGTCCCGGCGCCGAAACTGAAATATTCGCCGAGGCCTGCCGCAGTGCGAAGGTCTGGGGTGTGTTCTCGTTGACCGGCGAGCGTCACGAGGAACATCCCAACAAGGCGCCCTACAACACGCTGATCTTGATGAACGACAAGGGTGAAATCGTCCAGAAGTACCGCAAAATCATGCCCTGGGTACCTATCGAAGGCTGGTATCCGGGTAACTGCACCTACGTGAACGACGGCCCCAAGGGCCTGAAGGTCAGTCTTATTATCTGCGATGACGGCAACTATCCCGAAATCTGGCGCGACTGCGCCATGAAGGGCGCTGAATTGATCGTTCGCTGCCAGGGTTATATGTACCCGTCCAAGGAGCAGCAGGTCACCATGGCCAAGGCCATGGCCTGGGCCAACAACACCTACGTGGCGGTTGCGAACGCAACCGGTTTTGATGGCGTCTATTCGTACTTCGGCTATTCCTCCATTATCGGTTTCGATGGCCGCACTCTGGGCGCTTGCGCCGAAGAGGAAATGGGCATTCAGTACGCCCAACTTTCTGTTTCTGCCATCCGCGACGCACGCAAGAATGGTCAGTCCCAGAACCACTTGTTCAAACTGCTGCATCGCGGCTACACCGGCATGATCAATTCTGGTGAGGGAGACCGCGGCGTCGCCGAATGCCCCTTCGACTTTTACAAGAAATGGATCACCGACCCTGATGGCACCCGCGAAGCCGTCGAGTCGATTACCCGCGAGACCGTAGGTACCGAGGAATGTCCGATGGAGGGCATACCCAACCAGAAAACCGGTTCCCATCGCTAGTGACTCTTGGGCCATGGGGGGCGGGGTCCATAGACGCCGCCCCCTTTGCATTTCGAGCGCCCAAAACACGTCCCGCGAAATCGAAAATCAAAAGTAGCCCACACAATGCCGTTGAAAGATTATCTAATAGTCGACGAGCCCTATTATCAGGCGATAGGCAAGGAAGTCGCGCATTTCGAAGCCGCCTACGCCGACCGCATGCCGATCATGCTGAAGGGGCCGACCGGTTGCGGGAAGACACGTTTTGTCGAACACATTGCCTGGCACCTGAAAAAGCCACTGATCACCGTATCGTGTCACGAGGACATGACGGCGTCCGATTTGGTGGGGCGTTACCTGCTGGACGCCAGCGGCACGGTTTGGCACGACGGGCCGCTGACACTGGCCGTTCGGCATGGCGCGATCTGCTACTTGGACGAAATCGTTGAAGCCCGTCAAGACACCACCGTCGTCATCCATTCGCTGACCGACGATCGGCGCATTCTGCCGCTGGAAAAGAAGAACGAAGTTGTGCGCGCACACCCCGATTTTCAGTTGGTAATCTCGTACAACCCCGGCTACCAGAGCGTGCTGAAGGATCTTAAGGAATCCACCAAACAGCGCTTCGGCGCAATCGACTTCAAATATCCCGAGGCCGGGCTTGAGGCTGAGATCGTCTGCCATGAATCCGGTGTCGAGTCCGCGGTTGCCAAGAAGTTGGTCAAAATTGCCGAACGTTCTCGCAATTTGCGCGGCCACGGTTTGGAAGAAGGCGCATCGACGCGCATGCTCATTCACGTTGGCCAGTTGATCAATCGCGGCGTACCCTTGGGCGAGGCCTGCGACATAGCACTGGTTCTGCCGATCACCGACGACCCCGATATCCGCAGTGCGCTCGGTTCGGCAATCGCGGCATGTGCCTGACCAGCCGTCGCATGCAGCCGGTCGCGCCATGAGTTCGCAAAAGACCAAAAGTTTCCTGAACGTCATCTCCGACGATGACGACGCAAACAGCATCGAACTCAACACGCCGGCTAAACAGGCCTTCGGCGAAACCGACCTGGCGCGCTGGCTGCGTGCGTGCCGCAAGTTGGATCAGGCCGGTTACGGCGCTGGCGTGATCAGCGCCTACGAGCGGTGTTCGCCGCCGCTGGCACAGCGCGTCGGTGCCGACCGCGCCATTGCCCTGGCCGATGTGGTGTCTTCGGTCGCCGTCAAGGCCGGCCGGCGTGCCGCGGAGCGCCTGCCGGCCGCGGCGATCAAAGCGGCCGAACGTTTGGAGGATGACGAGGCACGCTTCCGCTCCTGGATGGGTTTGATGGAACGCTTCGCCGATCTGGCCCCAGAGTCCGTCGAGGCCGTACTGCTGAAGACGGATACCCTGCTTTCGCGGCTCAACGTTGCGCGGCTGGAGGCCTGGGTTCTGGCTGGAGTACGTGCAGCTGGAACCGACCGTGAACGGCGGCTGAATTTCTTTACGTTTGAAGATGCAGAAGCTTCGCGGTGGCTCGATCACGAATCCGGTTCTGTCGTCTATTCCGACATGGATCGGGAACTGAAGGCCTACCTGACGGCGTTATGGGGCATTCGCATACCCATACGCGAGCCACCCTCATACGCGCCCGAGCAGGCGCGCCGCCGGGCCAGTTTCGGCCAGGGCCTGATCCGCATTCCCGCATCATTTCCCGGCTACCGGGGCGAACAGGCCGCGGATCTCTATCGTGCGGCGTTGGCGCATATCGGCGCACATATGATCTATTCGGGAGATCGGTTCCCCATCGGCAAATTGAAACCGGTGCAGGTGGCGCTGGTCTCGTTGATCGAGGACGCCCGCGTCGAGTTGTTGGCGATTCGGGAGTTTCCCGGGCTACGCCGACTGTGGCTGCCGTTCCATATTGCCCAGGCGACGGGGTCAATGAACGCACCGAGCCTGTTGGCGCGTCTCTCGCGCGCCCTGCTAGATCCTGAATTCCATGATGTAGATGGCTGGATACGGCGTGCTCGCACTATGTTCTATGATCGCCGCGACGCGTGGGGCGACCCTGCCATCAGCCGTGATATCGGCGGTCTGATCGGCAATGATCTTGGCCAAATGCGCATCCAATTTAACGCCCGAACTTATGTGGTCGAGCCTCCCTACCGCGATGACAATCTTGGCCTCTGGAATTTCGACGACGAGGAAACGCCAGAATCCGCGGAAGCCGAGCAGTTGTTCGATTCGATCCGCATCGAGGAACAAGATGATGACGACGACATGCCGCCCGACCAGGAGCGTGAGGAGCACGAGCCGAGCGAGGACGAAGAGGCCAACCGAGTCAACATGGAGTTTCTCGAACAAGACGGCATTCCCGTCGCGCGCTACCCGGAATACGACTACGTCACCGGTAGCAGTCGACCCGACTGGACGACTATTGTTGAATTTGTACCGCCGCCCGGACATGCCCATGTCATAGACGACATCCTCGAACGCCAAGCATACGTGGTCAACCGCATCAAGTCGCTGATCGACTCTGCGCGCGTCAGCCGTCCACAAAGGGTCAACCGCCAGCACGAAGGCGAAGAACTGGACCTGAACGCTTGCATAGAGGCGGTGATCAATCACCGTATTGGCGAGACCCCCGATCCCCATGTGTATCGCCGCTCAGAACGCCGCCACCGTGACCTATCGGTGCACGTGCTGTTCGACATCTCCGAGTCCACCAAGGACAAGGTGGTTGGCTCCGACAACACGGTGCTGGAACTCGAACGCCAGGCAACGGCGTTGCTAGCCCACGCTATGTCAGCTTTGGGTGATCCCTTCGCAATTGCCGCGTTTTGTTCCAACCGCCGCGAGGAGGTCCGCTACTACCGGATCAAGGATTTTGGCATGCCCTATAACGCCTTATCGAAATCCCGCCTAGCAGGACTGAGCGGTGGTTTCTCTACGCGCATCGGCGCCGCCATGCGGCATGCCGCCGCTGACCTGGAACGCCAGCAGACTCATCGCAAGCTGCTGCTGGTAATCACCGACGGCGAGCCTTCCGACATCGACGTTCCTGATCGCCGTTATCTGGTCGAAGACGCTCGCCATGTCATCCATGATTTGGCGCATGATGGCATCGACGTGTTTTGCGTTGGGCTCGATTCCGGCGGTGACAGCTACCTGACGCGTATTTTCGGCCGCCGCAACGTGGTGCAAATCGACCGTCTTGAACGCCTGCCCGAACGGCTGCCAATGCTCTATTTCAGGCTGACCGCCTAAGTCGGTCCGCACGCAAACGATGAACAACCGCCGGCCAGATAAAATTGAACACAAGTGGTCGTGCCATTAGCCGTGGGACTGCGGCCCCCGGAAGCAACCTTTGTTTCTTCGGCGCGCGAAAGATATGGTGATTAACCAGATCTTTTTCTGGTCTTTGCGCGACACCCTCCCCACATTGCTCTCGACTGGCTCGGATTGTATGCGACTGGCGGGGCGGCGACCGGTGCTGCGTGGCGCTGCCGGATTGAGGACCCCACAAAGGAACCACTAGATGGTCATGCTCGATAGGATTCGCTCAAATCTGCCGATGCGCAGTGGCAAGATCGCTGTCGCGGTCGGTGGACTGGTGATCCTGGTGTTGGCCTACTTTCCGTTGGCGATGATCCTGGCGGACCAGATCAACGACGATGTCGATTTCCGGCCGCGCGAGGAACTGCTGCCGCCCGAGGGCAGCCGCGCCGTGGCCACGGCCGTGGCCTTGATCGAGCGCGAGGTCGACCTTGGCACCTGGGCGGCGAACAAGCCGTTTCCCCTGCCGCACGCCCTTATCGACAATATGCCCAACTTTCAGACCGGCCTCGTCTATGCCATCTCGCGCTTTGCCATCGAGATGACGGACGTGCTGGGCCGGACGCGTGGTTCGGGCCAGGTCGACGAGGATCTTGACAAGGCTTCGGGGCTCTTGAAGTACGACGGCACGGTCTGGGTCTGGGATCCCTCAACGTCGCTGTTGCCGACCGCAAGCGCCGAAAGGCAGTATCTGGCGGCGATGAAAGCCCTGATACGCTATAATGAGCGATTGTCCCTGGGCAGTGCGGTCTACGATCGGCGCGCCGACAACTTAATCGCCTTTATCGAACGTGTGTCCTCGGATCTCGGTAGTTCTTCGGCGGTGCTCGATCGCCAGGCCCTGGAATCCAACGCCGGCTGGTTCGACACCCAGGCCGATGACATCTTCTATGCCACCAAGGGCCGGCTCTACGGCTACTACCTGCTCCTCGAGGCGATCGGCGTCGATTTCGCCGCGGTGATTGTCGATAAGAACATCGGACTGGTCTGGCAGCAGATGCTCGACAATCTGAAGACCGCGGCAACACTCGACCCGCTGCTGATCTCTAACGGCCGGAATTCCGGCTTCCTTTTGCCGAGTCATCTCACGACCCAGGGCTTCTACCTGCTGCGCGCCCGCACGCAACTCAAGGAAGTCGCCAACGTCCTGTTGAAGTGACGATCGAAAAGGCCTGACGCCGCGGCGGCGGCACAGTAGTCTTGCGCGGTTTCGAGGCGGGATCTGGCAATCTGGCTATGTTGTATTTATCGGTATGGGACGGGATCGCCGACGCTGGCCTGGTGGCGGATCTGGCGCGGGTGCACGACGACTTCCGTCTGATCGATCGTTCAACTTTTTACTGGTACGACCTCAGCCAGCCAGACAAGTCGGCGCCGCAAAACCCCATCGAGGAACTGGCACAGCTCGTCGTCCGCGCGGTGGCGCCGCCGACCCTGGCCGGATGCGAATACTGGACCAACACGCTGGCGGCCGGTGAACGCATGCATCGCCATCAAGACAAGGACGAAAAGCGCTTCTGGCGCACGCGACAGGTCGTGCATCCCCACATCGGCACGGTCTTCTATCCGCGCCATGTCGATCATGCCGGTGGTGATCTGGTGGTCAACGGGGAGACGGCGGTGCCGACCGCGCACAACCGTCTTGTCGCCTTTCGCGGCGATCTGGCGCATGAGGTGAGAAATGTCGAAAGCGGCAGCCGTCACAGCATCGCCATCAATCTCTGGACCCACATGCCGGACGCCTACAAGGCCTTTCTGGCCTAAGCCCGCTCTAACCCTCCGACTTGACGCGCTGGCCGGGCGTGGTTTCGATCTGCTGCTCGAGCTCGTCGATGCTGCCGATGAGGTCCTCCAGTTCGGCCCGGTCACCGACGCGCGCCGCTTCGCTGTCTTTCCTCGCGGTGTTCCCCATGGTCTCGCCAGCGGTCTCTCCAGCGGTCTTCCCAGCGGTCTCCCCTGTGGCCTTTTCCAGGACGTTCGACTTCGGCGTGTCGGCGGCTGTGTCCGGCAGGTCTTCGATGCCACCCCAGTGCTGGATCTTGTCGAAGAGGTCGGTCTTGTCGATCGGTTTGGAGACGTAGTCGTTCATGCCGGCCTGGATGCAGCGCTCTCGGTCGCCCTTCATGGCGTTCGCGGTCAAGGCGATGATTGGAACTTCGCTCGCCAAGCCGCCGAGCAAGCGGACCCGGCGGGTTGCTTCCAGGCCGTCCATTTCGGGCATCTGTACGTCCATAAGAATGACGTCGTAGGGGCGCTGTTTGACGGCCTCCAGGGCTTCGATACCGTTGCCGGCGACGTCGACGCGGTGCCCGGCGTTGGTCAGCAGTGTCGTCGCGAAGAGCTGGTTGACCTGATTGTCTTCGGCCACCAGGACGCGCAGGCTGATTTCGTTTTTGTGCGATTCTGTGCCGTTTTTCGTCGGTACCCAGGTCCGCTCGTCAAGGTCGGCGCCATAAAAGCGCGAAAGGCAGCGCAGGATGTCGTCTTGGCGCACCGGTTTGGGCAGGCAGGCATCGATTCCCATTTGCCGGATGCTTTCCAGGCTTAAATGCACGCCACTTGACGAAGAGAGGATCAACTTGGTCGAATTCAGGTCCGCGTCGCGGCGGATCAGTTCCGCCAAATCGGCGCCGCTCATGCCCGGCATCATCTGATCGATGATCGCCGCTTCGAAGGCCTGCCCGGAATTTGCCGCGCAACGCAATTGGGACAGCGCCTCAGGACCGCTGGCCACGACCTCGGCCTTGATACTCAAGGCGGTCAGCTGCCGTTTGAAGATGCGCCGGTTGACTTCGTTGTCGTCGACCACCAGGACACGGCGCCCATGCAACAGTTTGGCCGCCTCCTCGGTCGACAGATCGCCGGTCTGGTTACGCACGATCATGCGGGCGGTGAACCAGAAGGTGCTGCCCTTGCCCGGTTCGCTCTCGACACCGATCTCGCCGCCCATCAGCGCACTTAGCTGTTTGCTGATCGCCAAGCCGAGCCCGGTGCCGCCGTACTTGCGGGTGATCGAGGCATCGGCTTGAGTGAAACGCTGGAAAAGGTTGTCTTGCGCATCTTCAGTCAAGCCGATCCCGGTGTCCGTGACCTTGAAACAGAGTTCCGCCGCCTCGTCGTGGGTTTTCACCAGTTCGATTTCGAGCGAAACGCCGCCTTTTTCGGTGAATTTGATGGCGTTGCCCATCAGATTGAGCAAGATCTGGCGCAGGCGGCCAGCGTCACCTTGCAATGCGCGGGGCACGTCCGTGGCAACGTAGGAGGCCAACTCGATCGCCTTGCCCTGGGCTCGGGTGGTGAGCAGTTCCAGCGTGCTGTCGACCATCGCGTCCAGGTCGAAAGCCTCGTTTTCCAGTTCCAGCTTGCCGGCTTCGATTTTCGAGAAATCGAGGATATCGTTGATGATGACCAGCAGGATTTCGCCTGACTGACGGATGATTTCCGCCTTGTGACGTTGATCGTCGGTCAGGTCCTCATCGAGCAGCAGGCCAGCCATGCCGATGACGCCGTTCATCGGAGTCCGAATTTCATGGCTCATGATTGCGAGGAACTCGGACTTGGCCTTGTTGGCGGCTTCGGCCTCGTCGCGAGCGGCGACCAGTTTCTGCGCCAGATGTTCGAGTTCCTTCTCGCGGTTTTCCAGGATTTTCTCTTTGGCGCGGCGCTGGCCGACATCACGGACAATTGCGCAGACCAGGTTGCCGTCTTCGGTATGGATCGGACTCAGGCACATTTCGATGGGAAATTCCTGTCCGTCCCTGGTCACCGCGAACAGGCCGCCCTTGCCGCCGACCTCGCGGACATCCGGGCTGGCGATGTAAGCGGCGCGGTGGCGCTTGTAATCTTGGCGCAGTCGCTCCGGCATTAGCACCTCCGCCGACTGACCGAGCAATTCTTCTCGGCTGTATCCGAACATCGCCTGCGCCTGGTCGTTGATAAGAATGATCTCGTCATTCTCATTGATGATAATGATGGAGTCGGGCGCCGATTCCAGGAAGGTGCGGAAGCGTTTTTCGGCACCGCGTCGCTGAATGATTTCGCGCTTGAAGACCCCAAGCGCCTGGGCCATCTCGTCAAGCTCACGGCCGAGGCCGCCGGCGGGGACATCCGTATAAGTGATGCCGCGTGCCAGTTGTCGCAGGCAGTGGGTCAGTCGACCGAAGGGGTCGGTCAGACCACGCGCCAGAACGATGCTCACGACCAGGCAGACGAAAAACCCGATGCCCGAGATCAAGAGTACAAAAAACAAACCGGATTGCTTGTGCTGTCGTGTGCGCACAACCGAGGCGGAGGTCAGGCCTTCGACGTCGCCGGCGAGGCGGGTCAGGATCATTTCCTGGTCGTTGCGGAGCGTGTCAAGCTGCTCGAAAAAACCGGCTCCGGCTGCCTGCTGGCCGCTTTCCGTATGTTCGAACATGCGGCGTGTCACCAGCGTGTTGGTTTTGTGAATTTCGCGGAGTTCCGCGACGTCGGCGGCGACGTCGGCGAAGGGTAGGCTGCTGGTCGTGCCTTCGGTGCTCTTGCGTGCCCGTTCCGCCAGGGTAATGGCCCGCCCCAATTCACGGTCAAAACGTGCCAGCGACTCCCAGATCTCCTGTTCTAGACGGCGCTGCGTTTCCGCGTGGTCCGCTCGCCGCTGGCCGCGAAGGGCGTGCCGGCTGACCGCGTTGATGGTGTTGCTTAGGTGTTGGCGGGCGATCACAAGGTTGGTGACGGCGTTCGAGACAGGCAGGAACTGATCAGAAATAATCCGCAGTTCCTGGCCGATCGAATGCAGTTTGCTGAAGCCGGCCGCGGCGACGGCGAAGGCCAGAATAAGCCCGATCAGAGCGATAATATGGATACGAGCCGCCATATACCTTGTCCAACCGCCGCTCCCGCCCGCTCGTCGAACCGCTGCTAAGGAGGCACGATCGATTCCGCCAAAGCGCCGGCTCGTTCGTGACCCTTCCCATCGGTGGGTTCGCAGCCTGTCCGAGCTTGGGCGGAGAGCAGCAATTTGCGCGAAATCCAACAGGAATTTGCACTATGGCGGGAGACGGTTAATTTTGGCCTACGTTAGAGAGAAATAAATTAGGCGAAATGCCAGCTATTCCGCGGCCGCCGGCTGGGCGGCGACGCGCCCCACCAGGACCTCGTTTCCAGGTTCCGGGCGGGCCGGGACGTTGAAGGCAAGGAATAGCGAGACCGCGGCCATGGCGGCGCCGGCGAGAAAGACCAGGGCCGGTGATGCGAGCCACAGGAAGCCGAAAGCGGCCGGAATAACGACGGCGGCGATATGATTGATGGTGAAGCCGACGCCGGCCGTCGACGCAATATCGGCGGGGTCGGCGATTTTCTGAAAATAGGTCTTCATGGCGATGGCGAGGGCGAAAAACATATGGTCGATGACATAGAGTCCGGCGGCCAGGGTCGCATCGTTGACGAAGGCATAGGCGCCAAACACCAGGATGAGACCGCAATACTCAAAAATCAGCGCGCGACGCTCGCCGATTCGTCCAATCAATCGGCCGATTTTCGGTGCCAACCAAAGATTCAGGCCTGAATTCAAGAGGAACAGAAGCGCGATGTCCTGGGCGTCGTAGCCGAACTTCTCGACCATCAGAAAACCGGCAAAAACGATGAAGATCTGCCGCCTTGCGCCCGACATGAAGATCATCGCGTAGTAAAGCCAATAGCGCTTGCGCAACACCATGTGTTTGTTTTGCCGGACCTTTTCCTCGTAGAGCGGAAAAGCTGACCAGCAAACGAGGGCGACGACGGCGGTCAAGCCGCCACCCAGCAGATAGACCCACGCAAAATCCAGCTGCAAGAGATCGATCGCCAGCCAGATCATCCCGAAGGTCGCGATCGAGGTAAAAGCCCCGACGGCGATGATTCGGCCCAGGGCTTCGGGCGCATGTTTGCGGTCGATCCACTGCAGGGACAGCGAGATCTGCACGGTTTCGTAATAATGGTAGCCGATCGACATGACGACGGTCGTCGCATAGAGCCCCAAGATGGTCGGAAAGTACCCGGTAATCGCGGTGCCGATGCCGAGCAGCAGCAATGAGATATAGGCCAGTTTCTGCTCGCGAACGATCAGCAGCAAAAAGACCACGCCAAAGGCGAGAAATCCCGGAACTTCGCGCAGGGACTGCAGAATGCCCATTTCGGCGCCGGTAAAGGCGGCGCGCTCGATAGCGAAGTTGTTGAGCAGGGCCTGCCAGGTGGCAAAGCTCAAGGGCACGGCGCCCGCCATTACGAAAAGCAGCACTTCGGGGCGGCGCAGATCGCCAAGGCGTTTGCTTGCAAAGTTCATGACAGGCTATTTAAGGGCTAGGGGTTTGCCTGTCTTACGCTAAACTGCCAATAGATGTCGAGAAACAGACAAACGCTCGCCAGCGACCATCCAGGCGACCTTCTCGATGCGCGGCGACCCATCGTCAGTGTGTCGCATGAAGCCGTGCAGGGGCACCAGTTTCATTGGCACCGGCACCGTCGCGCCCAACTGGTTCTCGCCAGCCGCGGCGTGGTCACCGTCAAGACCGACGACGGTACCTGGGTGGTGCCGCCGCAGCAAGCCGTTTGGGTCCCTGCCGGGGTCGAACATGCCGTCGAGTGGCCGGGATTGCTGACACTGCGCTCGCTTTACGTCGATCCCAGTGCCTGCGATCGGATGCCGCCGTCCTGTTGCGTGTTCACCGTGCCCGCCCTGTTGCGCGAACTTGTCTTGCGCGCCTCCAGCCTTGGCAACGACTACGCACTGGACGGGGCCGAGGCGCGTTTGATGGCGGTGATACCCGACGAACTGCGCCGCTTGACGCCGGAACCGCTGCACTTGCCGCTGCCCCAGGACCCGCGCCTCTGCGCCGTCACCGACGCCCTGATGGCCGATCCGGGAAATGATCGCGCCTTGGGCGACTGGGCGCGTGCCGCCGGCGCCAGCGAACGAACATTGGCGCGGCTGTTTCGCAGACAGACCGGTCTGACATTTGGTCTGTGGCGCCAACGCTTGCGGCTGCTGGCGGCTGTTTCGCGCCTTGCCGAAGGACAGCCCGTGACGACGGTCGCTTATGATTTGGGTTACGGCAGCCCCAGCGCCTTCATTTCCATGTTTCGCCGCACTCTGGGGCAGACGCCGGGGCGCTATTTATCGCCTCCGAATTGAAAGCGAGTCCAACTTATCGCAGGCTGTTCTAGAGCAATATCCGATCAGGTTGAACCCCAAAGGTTCAACCTGATCGGATCACAATTGCTCTACACATTAACGAGTTAGAGTGTCTATATCCGTTCACTTTGATCGCTAAAAGCGATTCCAAGTGAACGGATGAAGCTCTAGCGGCATCCAGTCGTCAGGCCGCATTGCCCAATCTCAGGAAGTAGGACAGCGGCAGTTGCGCGTTCTGATTTTCCAGATGTGGCCAGGTGCCGATGTTGTGGGCGAACTCCTCGAACTCGCGCAGCTCCAGGCTGGCGCTGCGCGCGGCCATGAAAATATCGCTGAACTTGTGGAAGAAACACAGGCTCGGTGCGGCCTTGTAGGTGGTGTTGCCGTAATAGTCGAGGCCGGTCTCCTCGACCCACGGCTCCTCGCGAAAGTAGGAAAGGAACAGCCGCGCCGGGTCTTGCGTCGGGTCTTCCGTTGCCATGTTGAGAATGGGATGGTCCTCGTATATCGCCAGTTGTCCGCCGCGCCGCAACAAACCGGCGGCGACCGCGAAAAAGGCCTCGAGGTCCGGCATCCAGCACAGCACGCCGATGGTGATAACGGCGAGATCGAAGGCGCCGCGAAGATCGTCCGGCAGATCGTAGATATCGCGGCAGAGGAACTCGCAATCGATCCCGCCCGCCGCCGCCAGCTCGTCAGCCTGGGCGAGGAAAGCCGCGGACTGGTCGATGCCCAGGCATCTGGCGGCGCCGAGGTTCTTGATCGAGAGAATTTCGCGACCGTTATTGCAACAGACCTGAACGACGTCCTTGTCCTCGAGGCCGAGCGCCAGCAAGCGTCCGGTCAAGGTCTCGTCGAGGCAGGAATGTCCGGGCCGGGCAAAACCGGCGAGGTGCGCGGCGTACTGCGCGTTCGCCCGGTGATAGGGCGCGGCCTCGTCCCAGGCCACGCGGTTGCTCGCGGTAATTTCACGCACCGAGCTTGAATTCTTATCTTCAACCATGCTCTGCTCTCGTTTACCTGTCGACCCGCCCACGACCCAGATTAACGCGCGACACGGGGCCCGGCAAAGATGGCGGCGCCGAGAAAGCGAAGCGGAGGTCCCGTGCGGCAGACTTCTTCCCCAATAGCCATAGATCCCCTTGGCGCCCGCGAAACCGCCATAGATGCGGTTCTCGCGTTCTGGTTCGGGCCCGGCATGGACGAACGCTGGTTCGTCAAGGACGCCGCCTTCGACGAGCTGGTGAAAATCACCCATGGCGCGGCGCACGACGCCGCCGTTGCCGGTCGCCTCGAGGCCTGGGCCGATAGCGGCCGCGGATGCCTGGCCCTGGTCCTGCTGCTCGACCAGGTGCCACGCAACATCTATCGCGACGACCCGCGCGCCTTCGCCAGCGACGCGCAGGCGCGGCAGATGACGCGGCGCGCCCTTCAGCGCGGCGACGACACCGGGTTGTCGCAGGTCGAACGCTGTTTTCTCTACCTGCCGCTCGAGCACAGCGAATCGCTTGCCGATCAACAGCGTTGTTGTGCCCTGATGGCCGGTCTGGACGATAACCCGGGCTGGTTCGACTATGCCGTACGGCACCGCGACGTCATTGTCCGCTTCGGCCGTTTCCCGCATCGCAATGCGGCGCTCGGGCGCGCCAGCACGCCCGAGGAGATTGAATTTCTGAAAGATCCCGACGCCTCGTTCTAAAACCCGGCTTTTCCTTCACCCGCGGCCGTGTGGCCGCGTGAAGTCGACGTCCGGGCCGAGCGGAACGACGCCGGTCGGGTTGATGCTCTCGTGGCTAGCGTAGTAGTGCTGCTTGATGTGGTGCAGGTCGACGGTCTCGGCGATACCGGGCACTTGATAGAGCTCGCGCGTGTAACCCCAGAGGTTGGGGAGATCGATCAGCCGGTTGCGATTGCACTTGAAGTGGCCGACATAGACCGGGTCGAAGCGCAGCAGGGTGGTGAAGAGTCGCCAATCGGCTTCGGTGATCCGCTCGCCGGTCAGGTAGCGTTGCCGTGACAGGCGTTCATCCAACCAGTCCAGGGTGTCGAAAAGGGCCTCGTAGGCCGCCTCGTAAGAGGCTTGCGACGTCGCGAAGCCGGCCTTGTAGACACCGTTGTTGACGTCGTCGTAGATGCGCTTGTTGACGGCGTCGATCGCCTCGCGCAGGTCGTGCGGATAAAGGTCGGGGCCGGGCACGGCAAGATCCGCGAAGGCCGAATTGAACATGCGGATGATCTCGGCCGACTCGTTGCTGACGATGGTCTGGCGCTGCTTGTCCCAAAGAACGGGCACCGTGACGCGTCCGCTATAGCGCGGGTCGGCGCGGCTGTAGACCTCGTGCAGGCGGGCCTCGCCATTCAGCCCGCTTGGCGTCGCGCCGTCGGCCTCTTCGAACTTCCAGCCTTGCGCGCCCATGTGCCAATGCACGACAGAGACCGAGATCAGCTCCCGCAGTCCCTTGAGGCTGCGGAAAATCAGCGTGCGGTGCGCCCAGGGGCAGGCGAGCGAGACATAGAGATGGTAGCGCCCGGCCTCGGCCGAGAAGCCGTCGCCGCCGCTCGGTCCGACCGTACCGTCCGGCGTGATCCAGTTGCGAAAGGCGCTGTCCCGGCGCACGAAGCGTCCGCCGGTCTCTTCGGTGTCGTACCAGCGGTCTTGCCATTGTCCGTCGACAAGCAGTCCCATCGTCGTTCTCCAGAACGATTATCGTCAGCCACGGTCAGCCCTGGCGGCAAGCCCGCCGGGCGGCGACTCCACGGTCATATTACACGCGCGGCAGGCCGGGGTCTTGTTGCCATGGTTCGACGGCCCGAGGGCCAATGAGATGAAAAGACTTGGCATTTCCGCGTGGCCTGTGATATCGGGAAGACGATTGTGATCAATCTCCGGATGGCCAGGAATGCCAGCTGCAAGGAAATTGCGACGACGAAGGTCCTGAAAGACCGCGATCTTGACGATCGCGGCGAGATCTTGCGCGCGCCCAATTTCCTCCAATCGCCCCAGGCTCGATCATCGCCCCACGGAAGGGGGCTCGAGTTTTCGGCGGCCAGCGAACCGGAGTTAGCATGTCATTCCAAATCCTCCCCGAACGGCCCGAAGATGCCGGCTTCAACGAACCCT
>JAJFGM010000077.1 GCA_021776145.1 Kiloniellaceae bacterium
TCCTGTACGGCGTCGGCCGGCACGACGACGGCGCCGTGCTGATCGGCATGGATGATGTCGTCGTGTTCGACCGCCATGCCATGAACGCTGACCGGGGTTCGGATCTCGGCGACGTGGACATGCGCGTGGCTCGGCCCGACAAGGCCGCCGAGCAGTTGAAAGCCCGGCGCCGAGTCCGGCAGGTCGCGGAACGACCCGTTGGTGACGCAACCGACCACGCCCAGGCCCTTGTGCACGTTGGTTTGCACTTCGCCCCAGAAGGCACCGACGCCCGGCTTCGGGTCGACGTCCTCGATAACCACGATGCGTGGCACCTCGCCCCCGGCGACATATTCGTAGTAGACAATGCGGTCGACGACGCCCCTGCCGGGCACGCCCGGCGCGGTGGCGCGGATCTTGACCGTGCGGGCATAGCCGACGATGGGCTTCAGACGGGGGTCGAGACAGACCAGCGGCTCCACAGTGAAGCCGTAGCCGCGCCGTTCCGGCACGACGATCTCCAGCGCGTTGCAGATCGTCGGCGTGTCCCACTGGGTTAGCGTGGCAAGGTCTTCGAGGTTGGGTTTGGTCAATTTCGAACTCCTGTGGCGTTACGGTTGGCACCCAGTCTAAGCGGTATTGTGCGGCGAGGGGAGGGCCGCGACCGCCAGTTCACAAGTTCCCAATGTCCTGCACTGAAAGTAGATCGCACGTCGCGCGGGCATGGCCACCGGAGGTTTGCGGGATATGCGACCCTGCTTGCTTTGAATTTGTGGCAATCACCGTTATTAAGTGGCCGAAGGGCAATTCGGCTGTGTGGTGAGGCGTCTGCCTGAATCCACCAGCGCGTGGTCAGCCAAGAAGTTGCGTCCGATGAGCAGGTCTTGGTCCATGCCGGACCTGTCGGCAAGGGTCACCTCGACCTCGCGAAAGATGTTGCCGAGGCAGATGCCGAGTAGGATTACGTGGCGACGCTGTTTTTCCGTGTTTGCGCGGCGGATTGTGGCGTGATCCACGACCAGCCGCTCGTAATCCCGTGTGCGTCCGCCTTCGTTGGTCAGCGCGAAGCGTGCCCAGGTCTTGCCGTCCTGCTGAAACATCTGCAAGCCGCGGGCATTAATCGAGGATCGCTCGGCGCCGGTGTCCAGTTTGGCACTCATCTCCAAGTTGCCCGGCCGGATTCGCACCATTTCCACCCAGCCAAACACCGCGGGATCGGCGGCGAGCGCGCTAAACGAAATGGACAAGAGTGCGCTGAATGCGGCGCAGGCGAATGCTCGCTTTATCATCACTTATCGTGCATCCCTGGCTTTTTGAGGAACCCGACACTTTTCCGTCTCCACCCGGTTGGCGGGCGGTTTCATGCGCTTATCTTGGTCGTACCGATGACGCAAGCGCACATAACCAAGAGTTTATAGACCTATTCGATCTCCAGCTTCTCGCGGTGTCGCATGAAGGGCGTAAAGGCCGGGGCTCCGGCCTTGATGCGGCCGTCGGCACCCCAGTCGCTCATGCGGTTGAAGGGCAGGGGGCTCTCGTTTTCGATGCTCTGCAGGCGGGCCTCGAGATCGCCGACGATGCCTTTCAGGCGCGCTTCGACCACGCTGTCGTCGGAATAACGCAGGCCGGACTCAACGCCGTACCCGACAAAGGGGCGCAGCACTTCGAATCCGACATAGGCCAGCGTGAAGTTGACCGGCCATAACAAAAGATCGATGTCGGCGCTGCGGCCGTTGTAGGCATAGGTCTCGGCACTGGTGGCGACGGTCAGTGACTGCAGCGCCCGTTTGCTAACGAAGCGGCCGTTTTCAAAACGCTTCTTGCTTTGATAGACCTCGCCATAGACCAACACCCGGTCCAGCCAGCCCTTCAGCATGGCCGGCGGCAGGTGCCACCACATGGGATATTGCAGGATGACCAGGTCGGCCCGGTCGAGCCTGTCGATTTCGTCGCGCACGACCTGCGGCAGGGTGCCGCTGTCGGAGGCATGCCGCTGCTCTGTTTGGGCGTCGAATCGCGCCGCGTCGACCGGCTCGGTATAATGCGCCGCCTTTTCGGCCGGGTCGAAGTCCAGGGCGTAAAGATCGGAGAGGGTGACCTGCCAGCCGCGCGCCAGCAGGGCTATGCGCGCCTGTTCCGCCAGATGGGCGTTGAAGGACCGCGGTTCCGGGTGGGCGAGAACGATGTGGGCCCGCATCAACGCGTGCCCTGGGCCGCTTCGCTTTCGGCCTGGGCCAGCAGTTCCTCTTTCACCGTCTCGCATTTGTTGCCCAGGTGCAGCTTGAGAATGGCGGCAAGACCGAGGCCGTCGCGCGTTTCCAAGGCGGCGAGAATGCCTTCATGCTCTTCGACCGCCTGTGCCCAGCGTGCCGGCGACATGTTGGCGATATAGCGGGCGCGGCGCACGCGGCCGGCCAGGCCGCGATAGAGATTATAGAGCGTGGCGTTGCGCGCCGCGGTGAAGATTTTTTCGTGGATTCGCTGGTTGAGGCGGAAGTACTCCGGCCGTTCGCCGCGCTTGTAGTGCAGCACCATCTGGTAGTGCAGGGCGCGGACCTCGGCGATCTCTTCTTCGCTGATCGCGGCACAGGCCAATTCGCCGGCCAGGGCTTCCAGCGCGCCCATGACGGGAAACATTTCTTCGAGATCGGCGACGGTCAGGCCCGAGACCACGGCGCCGCGGTTGGGCAGCAGGGCGAGCAGACCTTCCGAGGCGAGGACCTTGAGCGCTTCGCGCAGCGGTGTCCGCGACACGCCGAAACGTTCGCAAAGGGCGCGTTCGGGGATGCGGGAATTCGGCGCCAGTTCGCCCTCGACGATGAGGTCACGCAGGCGGGCGACCAGTTCGCCATGCAGCGAGGTGCGGGCGATCGGCGCCGCCGGCTTGACGGCGGCGTCCGGCGCTGGAAGTTCCGATCTCATGTCCATCGTTGGCTGTGCCCTCTCGGTTTTTCTTTCGGCATCTTGCGTTCCCATGGTCATTCGCCTCGTGCCGCACGTTGCCTGGATGCGCCCCGGTATAGAGCCGCGTCGAGCACCAGGGCAACATGCCGTGCCTTGCGATCGGACATATCGGCGATCTGGTGGCGGCAGGAAGTGCCGTCGGCGACGATCAGGCTGTCGGTATCGGCGGCGCGCACGGCGGGCAGCAGCGCCAGTTCCGCCATTGCCAGCGAGATATCATAGGTCTCGGCGGCATAACCGAAAGCCCCCGCCATGCCACAGCAGCTCGACGGCACGCTTTCGACCTCCAGTTCCGGGACGAGACGAAGAACCTCCTCGACCGCAGTCATGGCGGCGAAAGCCTTCTGGTGGCAATGGCCGTGCAGCAGCGCCTTTTTTGCCGCCAGCGGCGCCAATTCGAGAGCGAGCCGTCCGGCGCGCATTTCGGCGGCAAGGAACTCCTCGAAGAGGAAAGCACGGGCGGCCAAATTATCGGCTGTCGCGCCGGGTAGGACGACACCCAGTTCATCGCGCAGGGTCAAGAGGCAGGAGGGTTCCAGCCCGACCACCGCGACACCGGCCGCGACAAAGGGCTGCAAAGCGTCAGACATGCGCCGCATCTCGACGCGGGCCTCGTCGACCATGCCGGTCGAGAGGAAGGTGCGGCCGCAGCAGAGCGGGCGCTGGCCACGCGGTTGCGGAAGATGGACGCGGTAGCCGGCGGCGAGCAGCACGCGCCGCGCGGCGCGCAGGTTTTCCGGTTCGAAGTAGCGATTGAAGCTGTCGGCCAGCAGCACGACGTCACGCGTTGCATCGAGGGCCGGCGGCGGCGGCGTCGTATCGTTGAAAGAGTCGCGGCGCCAGCGCGGCAACTGGCGCCGCGCCGCAAGGCCGAATAGACGCTCGCCGAGGGCCGCCATGCCGGGCAGGCGGTCGCGCAGGTTGGCGAGGGGGGCGAGGCGCGCCGCCCAGGGAGCGTAGCGCGGCAAATAGGCGACGAGGCGGTCGCGGCGGCTGAAGCCATGGATTTTCCCACGCTGGTAGAGCGCTTCGATCTTCATACGCGCCATGTCGACACCGGTCGGGCATTCGCGCTTGCAGCCCTTGCAGCCGACGCAAAGCGCGAGCGTGTCGCGCAGCGCGTCGGAGTGCAGAGCCTCGGCCCCCAATTGTCCCGACAGGGCGAGACGCAGGCTGTTGGCGCGGCCACGGGTGACGTGCTTCTCGTCGCCGGTGACGCGGAACGAGGGGCACATGACCGCGGCGTCGTATTTTCGGCAGGCGCCGTTGTTGTTGCACATCTCGACGGCGCCGCCGAAATCGCCCCAATCCGACCAGTCGAGGCCGGTCTCCAGGGGCGCCACGGCGTAACCCGGCTTGTAGCGGAAGAGGCTGCGGTCGTCCATGCGCGGCGACCGGACGATCTTGCCGGGATTGAGGCGGCCTTGCGGATCGAAGAGATCCTTGACCTCTTCGAAACTGCGCACCATGCGGCTGCCGAACATGGCTTCGTGGAACTCCGAACGCACAAGGCCGTCGCCGTGTTCGCCGGAATGCGAGCCCTTGTAGTCGCGCACCATGGCAAAGGCTTCTTCGGCGATCGCGCGCATTTTTTTGGCGTCGGCCTCGAGTTTCAGATTGAGCACGGGACGGACGTGCAGGCAGCCCTCCGAGGCATGCGCATACCAGGTGCCGTCGGTGCCGTGCTTGTGGAAGATGCGGGTCAGGCGGTCGGTATAGTCGGCGAGGTCTTCCAGCGGCACCGCGCAGTCCTCGATGAAGGAGATCGGTTTTCCCGCGCCCTTCATCGACATCATGATGTTGAGGCCGGCCTTGCGCACTTCCCAGACGGCGCTTTGGAACTTGGGGTCTACGACCTCCACCAGACCTAGCGGATAGCCAAGG
>JAJFGM010000761.1 GCA_021776145.1 Kiloniellaceae bacterium
GCATAGCCAAAGGGCATCGAGTATTCGGCTGTTCTTAGCAGGGAGCGCTGGCGAGGCCAGTCGCCGCGTTCTTCGAGGAAATTTGTGATCTGGGTGAAGGGAACCTTGACGCCTTCCCGGGTCAGGCCGAGCCATTGCACCAGGATTTCCGCCAAAGGATTGCCCGACTTCCTGGCGAGCGTTTTGGCCGCCTGAAAATCGCCGCGTCGATAATTTTGTAGGGCGTCCTTAATGTGCTGTTCGTCGGTTTTGAGGGTACGGCTGACAATATGCGACACCTCCGACGGAAGGGCCGGTTTGCGCGGCGGTATTGGCGGCCGGCCTGTCGCCGGCTCAAGCGAGCCGATCGGCAACAGAACCAGCCCAGCGCTCACCGTGGCCGCACGGACCGCCGCCTTAATGGTTTCCCTTCCCCACATGCGGGCGATTGTCGGCGCGATGTATTACCGATCTGCAAAGGGATGAGGTTAACCGGTGGTCGGCATACGGGCTGAAATTGCCTCTTTTTGTTCGGGAACGGCCAAGTCGCAATGGTGGCCCCGCGTTCGACGGTTAACGCGCCGCGAGTTGGCGTCGACAAGGCATCAGCTTTAAGCAACTTTCGACCCGGTTCGCTCGTTTGTCTGGGACGATCTTCCCCGCGGTTTGCCACCGATGAACGGCCGGGCGCTGAATATTCACAGCAAGGCCTTGCAGACGGTCCCGCACAAACTGCGGCGGGCGCCCAAGGCAGGCAAATACATCACCGATTGCAAGCGTCCGCACCAAGACGGCGGCGTTGGCTTGTGTTCGTAAGTGTTCGGTAGGGCTTCTGGATCAATCCTTCTCGCCCGAGGAGGCCGCGGGCACGGGTTCTTTGTAAAGTGAAACGCGGATGTATTGGCGCACTATAGCTGAAGTCGTTGCGCCGAAAACTACGCTTCCCCTTCGGTTCGGGCTGATGCCGCCCGCGCCTGCCATAGCGGTTTTGGATTATTGCCTTTGCCAGCTGGCCAGCCTTCGCGTTGCCGTTCGCGGTCGCCGTCGGTCTCTTCGGTTTGGTCGTGGAACAAATGCACCTGCGTCGGATAGGGCATATCGATACCCTCTTCGTCCAGGTCCTTATAGACGGCCTGCAAGACGTCACCGAAGGTGCGGATTTGCGTGGCGCGGTCGGAGTTTGTCCACCAGCGAAGGCGGACGATATTTGCGAAGTCGCCCAAGGAAATCGGAATTGTTTCGGGTGCCGGGTCGTCAATGACACCCTCGACCTTCGCGCATGCGTCTTCCATGATCGCGCGGGCCTTATCCCAGTCGTCATTGCACCCAATGCCGATATCATATTCAGACCGGCGGGTCTCAAACGCCGTGTTGACCACAACGCTGTCGGTGTAAATGTCCGAGTTCGGAATGACGACGCGACGTCCGTCGTAGGTCTTGATCAGGGTCGCCCGGGTTTCGATCTTCTCAACGGTGCCTTCATGACCGCCCGAGACAATCTGGTCGCCAACCTCAAAGGGTTGCCGGAGCAGGATCAGGATGCCAGCCAGCATGTTCTGAAGGATGTCTTTGAACGCGAAGCCGATTGCGACGGAACTGACTCCCAGGCCCGCAAAGAGGTCGCCGGGCGTCACCGATGGTGCGACGATGGTGACGGCGAGCATGAAACCAATCACTACAATGGCCCATCGCAATAAGGAGCCACCAACGTCACCCAGGCTTTGCCGATCGCGTTTGCGCGCGGCCCTGCTGACAAGTTTTCCGATACCCGAACCGATGAACCAAAACAGGATTGCGACGACTATGGCGACACCGATATTGGGGAGCAGTTTGAAAAACCCATCAAGCCACACGTCGATTTTGTCAAATATCAGCGCCGGGTTGGCTTCTACATCGTCCATACTGTTTTCTTTTCATATTTTCGCTGTCGCAGCTGCGATGCGATTGGCGCACAAAAAATGCGGCCATTGATTGATTCCAGATTTAGCGGTGTCGCGCGGGGGTTGGTATTTTTTTGGTGTCGAATGTTAAACTCATCCAGCCAGCCTCATCCAGTGCGGTGTGCCGATTGCAATGTTGGTGGCGTGATGCATCAATTGCCGGCCCAGTAAAGCGGCACAGTGGATATTGACATCTTTGCGGAGCCATTTTGAATTTCCCTGGCATGCGCGATATATATCAGGGTCTGGTTTTTCGCATCAAGGATACGCTTCACATTCAGCGCCTTCCAAATGATGGAACGACGCTCAGAGAACACGGATTCGCCTTCGTCGGACCGATCAATATCACCTACCACAATGGGTCCGGTCTGACGGCATGCGATCGAGGAGTTTGATGGATCCTCGAACCAGTTTCCGTTCTGCAAACGGTCGATAAGGCCCCGCTCGAAATAGGCGACGTGACAGGTGACGCCTGTGACATCTGGGTCTTGGAATGCCTCGATAACAATATCGTTCCCAAGCCAATCCACATCGACATTGCCCACCTGTTCTGCATGTGACGGCTGTACCAAAGAAGAGGCAAGAAAGGCGGCGAGAAAGGCGGCAAAAACCAAACGTGTTAGAAGCAACGAAACTCTCCATCCATTCGAGCCGCCGCTGCCACTAGGACTTGCGCCGAAAAAATATGAAACAACAGTTTGAAACGCAGCCATGGCAGTAACAGGCATGCACGTGAAATTCGACGACATGAGCGCCTCCGAACCGCGTCGCGGGTTGATCGCCGGCGACAACCTCGAGAAAGCTTCCAAGATTGTCAGGGCGCGGGCCGTGAAGCCAAAAACAGACTGATTAGAGTTCAATAACTCAGGCCTTGTGGAGCGCTACCTGCGCTGCCTGCACCTTTCGGTTTTCACGCATCTTCGCGGCAATCACGCGGCCGCGAAGCGGCGCATGAGGTATGCGCCGCCAGATAGGTTAGCCGTCGTAAAATACGAAGTTTTTCTCCAGCCAAGCGTCGTTGGTCAACCAGTCCCGGTCGCCGGTTTTAAAGCGTGGCGCCCGGTCGATCTGCTTCTCCGTGGCCGGGATGAACACCGAATCGCCGTCCTCGGCCACCCGGATCTTGCTAAGTGGGACAGCGGCCTGTTCCTCGCCAATGCCGAGAAAGCCGCCAAAACCAACGATGGCAAATGCCTTCTTTTCGTCTGCCGCGACAATTAGGTCGTCGATTTCACCCACGCTTTTGCCGTCCGTGCCATAGACTTCAGCGCCCAGAATATCGGCGACGTGAATGCCACCCACTTCTGTAAGGGGTTTCGCCCGCGATCGTGCGATCTGCTGGCGTTCGTAGAAGTTGAGGTCCAATTCTTCTTCCGGCGTGTTTTTGATCATGTACATGCGGGCGGCCTTGGGATTGTCGCGCATGTCCCGAATGGCGGCCATAACCGCTTGACAGGAGTCTTCATAACCCATGCGCTGCAGCGTCAGCGCGGATTTTCGCAGCTGGCGAAATTCACGCAGAAGGCGGTTGTGAAACGCTTCGCGTGTCTCGGGGGCGTCAGCGACTTTCCGTTCGAAGGTTTCATCGACGACTTCACAGGTAGCCGCCTGAACACCAGGGCTCGCTAGAAACATGGCGATGGCCAGCGCGGAGAGGAACAGTGGCTTCATGGTGATTGCCTTTCGGTTGCGGCGGCGATCGTGTTGCCAACAATCGTCGTCGGACGGGGATAATTGGAGCATCAACTGTTGGCAAAAAACGTGCGCCGTCGCCAATTGTTCCGGGCGACAGCCGTTTTATTGCGCACGCCACGAATCCGACTGTCTTTCGCCACAACGATTGAGGCTGATGATACCGGCGGTCATGATCTTCGACGCTTGGCGGCTGGCCAACCCGATGGCGCGCGCCCAGGGCAGGCGAGGTAAGCCCAGGCGTTGTGTGAGCGCGCAGGGGTCATTTTTTGTGACCGTCGGTATGAGAGCGAACGAACGCGCAGGCGACCGGCAGGTCAGATCCCTCGAGCCCACCACCGGGAGCTTCCATCCCGCACCTAAAACCGTCGATCCCCGCCCCCGACCGGGGCTGGCCTGCTCCCCTGTAGCTGGCCCTAGTCGCGGTCGGTTGTTATTCGCCCGGCGCCGCGTCGAAAGCCGGCATGGTCGCGGTCGCCAGGGTACTGCCGGCCGTGCTTGAATCGGGGCGCAGGTAAACCCGCCGGTGCTCGGCCTCGAGCGGCGCCTCGAGCATCAGTTCCGCGAACAGCGCCTGTATCGAACGCATGGACTTGTCGCTGCCTGGAGTCAATCCGGGCCGACGCAAGGCGAAGAGGGTGGAAAAGCTGTCCCTGAGATCCTCGTCCGTCAATTCGTCGCGGCGGGATGCGACGGGGTCGTGCAAGGCGATGCGCGAGCCGTGGTCGCCCTGGATGACAACCGTCGCGTCTTCGAGGATGCCGTCGTCCTCCAGGGCGCCAAGAAACGCGGCCAGTCTTTTGGCGACGCAGGCGACCTGTCCGGTATAACCACGATAGCGCCGCGCCCGCGACGCGGGCGAGTTGATGGCGTTTCCCACCGCGCTCAGGCTGGTCCGGTTGAGCCAGCCGGCGGTGTCGCGAACCGCTTGGCATTCGGGACCGAGAACATAGGCATAGTGGGGGGCGAGAAGATGCAGGAAAAACGCGGTGCCACGCGCCGCGCCGCGGATGTCCTCGCTGGCCCGCTCGAGAATCTCCAGCGCGCGCAGGGCGCCAAGTTTCGGCGCGCCGCGCTCCAGGTATCCCGCCTGTCCGCTTTGCCGCTCGGTGGCGACCCATTCCCGGGCGACGGCCTGAAGTCGGACGTTGGTATAGATGGCCGAGGTTCCGAGGTAGCTGCTCAACAGGACTTTCGCCTTCGACCAGCCGTCGATGTCGGTGATAGCAAGGCTGTCGGGGCCGTTGGCCGCATAGGTCAGGCAGCCAGCAAGGCGGATGGGGCTCAAGGCGCAGAAATCCAGGTGGTCGCTCTGATAGACCCGGACCGCGTAGCCGCGCCGTGACAGCTCTTCGAAGTAGGCGTTGTCGGCGACCAGAAAGCTGCCGTCCCGCCGTGCCAGATTGGCGCCGTCGACGGCGCCGGCTCGACCGTTGAGCTGATTGGCCAGCGAGGCCTCGGTGCGTGAATAGTGGCTGAAGGCGCGATCGAAGGAGACGAACCCGAAGCTTTGCAGCAGAGCGGCGAGATCTTTTCGCAGAGCCTGGGTTTCGGGCAGGTCCGATGGAAATCCGTCGATGCCGATATGTTCATCGAGAATTAGATGGATCACCGGCGGCAGTGCGGTGGCAACCGGCACTCCGGTCTGCTCGGCGGCCGATGGCGTGCCAAGCCGCGGTAGCAGCAGGTTGCTGAGGCCGATCACCGCAAATACCGTCAAGACGATCGGGCTGAGTTTCTCGCGCAGCAGCACGAACAGGGCAAGGAGAGCGAAGACGGCCAGCGGAACGGCGATGAAAATCATCCAGCCGTGGTCGCGCAGGAGGATCACCATATCGGCGCGGTAGAGAACGATAAGCCGCCCCAGGCCAAACTGCAAATCGATGGCCACCACCAGCAGCAAGAGAAAGACCACCGGCCGTAGACCGGTGGGCCGCAGCCTGATTGCCGCCCCGATCGTCAAGCCGGCGGTGGCGATCAGGGCAAGAGCGAAGAGGATCTCAAGAGTCCAGAAGGGGTAGGCGTGATGCCCCACGAAGACCAGGAAGGGCGCGCACAACACGGCGGCCGGAGCCGCCAGATCGGCGAAGGCCCCGGGATGGATTTGGTCGCTGCCTTCGCGCGCGGCTTGTTTTTTGCTGTTCATGCGGTTTCTCGCGATCACGGCCTTTAGGCTCTCCAGTCCGCCGAAAGGAGTGGACTCTCGCCATTCCTCTCGCTCCCTTGGCGGCGGCGACGCCGTCAGACCACTCGCTGCGAGAGGGAGGCCAAGCCAGCTGACGCCCCTTGCCGCCGCTCGTACCAAACGAGCAGGCGCTGGCCGGATTGCAGGTGCTCGGTCTTGCATACTTCGGCTTCGCCACTGACGGCGGCGAGGAAAGCCTCAGCCGTGTAGTCGGGGAAAATGTCCTCGCGCAGCGCCAACAGCCGCTGGACTTGCGGGTCGGCTTTGTCGACGAACTCGATGACGCCGCGCGGCGCGAGGGAGATCAGCCAGGCAACGACCCGGCTTAGAGGCAAGTTACGGCCGATCGCCAGGTGGTGCACCAGCGCCAGGGCGAGCACGGCATCGGCCGAGGCCCGCGCCGCCAGGCCGGGCCGCTCGCTGCTTTCCCAGCCCTGGTCGGGGCTTGGGTTGGCGGCGTCGAGGTAAAGCGGGGTAAAGGCCAGGCCGGCGGCCTGAGCGCGGGTGAACGCGGTCTCCAGGGCGTGCGGGTCGCTGTCGAAGCCGATCACCCGGCCGGCGCCCTTGTGCAGGGCCAGAACCGCATAGTTGCCGCTGTTGCAGCCGAGATCCCAAAGCAGGCCGGGTCGGACCTCTGTGGCGAAGGCGCCAACAAAGGCGCGTTTGGCGGCCTCGTCGGCATCGCCGTACTGGTGATCTTCGCTGTAGTTGCCCCAAACGCTGGCGCTCTTGTCGGCCGGGTTCAGTCCCGCGATCCACCGTCGCAGCTGTTGCAGCATCGCCCGGAAGGCGGCGCGCGGCAGGGCGCGCTTGGCCATCTTTTCCTGAACCGCTTTTGGCGCCCCCTGCCGCGCCGCGGCCTGAAGCCGCGCCGGTAGAGCGACATGGGTCAAGACGTTCCACGACAGCAAGTGGCGCGGCCTCAGAATTCGGCCGATCTCCGCCGTGGCGATGCCTTCCTGGGAACCCCTGTACCAGGCGTTATGTTGCAGGCCGAAAAGGGCGCGCAGCAGCAGCGGGTTGAGGAACTGCTCGCAGAATTGGCGATGGCCGCTCCAGAACTCGCCGTCCCGATAGCGGCGGAAAGAGAGGTGATCGATGAAGACCGGCTCACTGCCGAGAAACTGGACGTTATAGGCGCTGGCATCCGACAGGGCGATGTCGTGCTCGAGGCACTCCAATTGCAGGTCCAGGTGAAACAGGGCGGCGCTCTTCAGGCCGTTGAAGGACCATTCATAAGGGTAGGAAATAAACGGTAGGCGCGGATGCTCGAGAACGGCGTGTGCTTGCATTCCAACGGCGCCGAGAAGCGACTTGTCGACCTCTACCGCCGCGACGACCTTGCCGGCGGCGGCCAGCCGCGGCAGCAGTCCGGTTCGTGCGACATGGTCGTAATCGTCAGCCGCCTGGGGCGAAACGCTGCGCAGAATCCGGTCGCCCAATTGATAGACCTGACCCGCGGGGTCACGGAAAGATCCCGCGAGGGGCGTAGGGCCGGGGCTTGCCTGTTGTCTTGCCGGGCTCGCCTGATGTCTTGCCGGATTCACCTGTTGTCTTGAACGTCGGAACTGGCATCGGCCTTGGGGCCGAAGCGGGATGAGAAGAAGCCCTTGATGGATTGCCAATAGAGCCGCCCGGCGACCATGGCGCCGGCGATCGAGCCTATCAGGGCCTGCAGCATGATGCTCCCGGTGCCGGGGTCAAGGTAGGCCTGCGCGGGCGGGATATAGGCAAAGATGCCCAGAACCGCGAGGATCGCGAGCGGAGCGCTTCTCCGTTTGGCTGCATTCATCTCCGCATCTCCATGCAATCATGAGGCTATTGCGACAGAGAGTGCAGGTGCCGGATTAAGGAATCTTGAAGGATTTATCGAATTAAAACAAAACACTGATGGAAAATGCGTGGTGTATGGCGCGGGCCCGGCGGAAGGTCGCTGGTCACCAGGGATTGCCGCCGCCAGGTGAAGAGGTTCTGCTGCTGGATTTGCCATGATTCGACTTTGGAAAGCTCACCCCGCGCGGCGCCCGGATTTTCCTCCGACCGGCACGATCGCATGCGTGCCTCGAGCTCCTTTCCTTCAACGATCCGGCGCGAGTTGATCGACTCGGCGCCTTTCTTGCAGCGATACCGTCGGCGTGGGATTGTTGCGTTACGGCCCGGTCCCGGTGGGGATCCGACTCCGACACGAACCCGGCCCATGGAGAAGACGAATGAGCGGCGAGTGGCAATTCCAGGTTCGGGTCAATCTGCCGGATACGGTCGCGGCGACGGCGCGGCGGGCGCCCGACGATGCCACGATCGCGCCGCTGACGGAGATCCTGAAGCGGCATGACGCGGTGCTGAAATGCCAATACGACGCCTTTGCCGAATACGTCGCGGAGGCCGAAAAGCAGGGCAGTACCGAACAGCCGCTCTATAGATGGACCAAGGCAACCCTCGAGGATCCGGCCAAGACCGAGAAATTCCGCAAGTCCTTTACGCTCTATGTCGCGGGCCAGGAGGTCTATGGCCAGGCCGAGGCCGACGCGCTGGAGGCGGATCTGAGGCCGCTGGTCGGCGGGGCGCTGGTCGACAGCATGGCCAAGCACGACACCAACCCGGCCAACAACCCGCAGCCGCCGAAACGCTTTCGCGACTAGGGCGAATTCACCGGGTCAATGGATCGCCGCTTGCGATTCCATGTAACCCGGATCCGCACTAGGCGTAGATTCAATATCACAAGGTCGATACGACGCCACCGGTCTTTGCCGCTTCGGCGATGGCGTTGGTGACCGCCAGATTTCGCAACCCGTCGCGCAGGGTGACCTGGGGAGTAGCTTCGCCGCGCACGACGGCGCAGAAATGCGCGAGTTGCCGCGCCAGGGGATCGGCACGATCGATTTCCAGGCTTTCCGCCCTGAAGGGTTTCCACCAGGAGCGTTCCGCCTCGGACCCATAGGTCTTGAGCCGCATTGTCGGAAGGGCGAGCGATCCGTCCGTCCCCACCACACTGTAGCAGTCTTCGTCCGCGTGACTTGGATAGTCCGGGTTTTCGCCGGATGTCTGCTCCCAGCTCCGCGCCGAGGCCGCTGTGTCGGAGAGCAGAAAACTGCCCAAGGCGCCGTTGGCGAAGCAAAGGTTGATCGCCACGGTGTCCTCGACGGCAAAGCCGCGTGTGTGGTTTGAGGCAAAGGCCTGGACCGCGGTGATTTCGCCGACCAGGGCACGCAGATTGCCGACCTCGTGGATCATGTTGATCAAAATCGGCCCGCCGCCGGATTGTCGGCGCCACGGCCCATCGTCGAAGTAATCCTCGGGCTTGTAAAACATTGCGCTGCCCGTGACGGCGACCAGGCGGCCGAGCCGGCCGCTCGCGACGATCTCGCGCGCCTTGGCAATGATCGGACTGTGCTGGCGATGATGGCCGACGAGGAGTCGAACGCCGGCCGCGTCGGCCGCGTCGGCCAAGCCTTGGCCTTCCTCCAGGGTCACGGTGACGGGCTTTTCGATCAAGGCCGGCACACCCGCGTCGACACAGGCGAGCCCTTGTGCGGCATGGAGCCGGTTGGGCGTCGCCAGGATGACGCCATCGCACCGGCCGGTGGCGAGCAGTTGATCCAGCGTTTCATAATGCGGAGCGTCGAATTCCCGTGCGAACGCGGCTGCCGCCGGCGTCGGGTCGACGACGGCGGCCAATCGACACTCGCTCGATTGCGCAACCAATTCAATGTGCCGGCGCCCCATCAATCCGGCACCGACAATGGCGATCCTCAATCCTCTCATGGGCTCCCAGCTTTGCGGTGGTTCAGGCGGTATCACGCTTTGCGGTCCGAGCTGGTGATCGTGCCGCAAGCGAGTGGGAATTCAAAGCGCGACCCGGCGCCCCTGATCCCTTGATCCACCTCAATGACGCGGCTGGGGTCACTCTTTACGAATTTCGTACCGGCGGGCTCTATCGGCGCCCGGGCACAGCCGGCGCCAACAGTATTGACCCGGGCAGGTGGGAAGGGCCGAGGTAGATGGGGATGAACGTAAAGATCGCCGATGTCATGGCCAAGCGGGTCATCGCGGCGCGGCCGCACCACAGCGTCGAGCACGTGCGTGGCCTGATGCAGCGCAATCGCATTCATGCCATCCCCGTGGTCGGGCCCGAGAAACAGGCGCTGGGTATCGTCACAACGGCCGATTTGGCAGGCGACCTCAAGAACGGCACGCCGGTCAGCAAGATCATGACCGAGAATGTGATGACCGTGCCGGCCTATAACGACGCCCATATCGCCGCGCGGGTCATGCGCAGGCACAAGATCCATCATGTCGTCGTCACCCACGAAAAAGCTGTTGTCGGCATGATCAG
>JAJFGM010000762.1 GCA_021776145.1 Kiloniellaceae bacterium
ATCGGCGCCGAGAACCAGCTGCGTCAAGGCCTCGGGTGAGGCCAGGTCTCCCATGACCGGCGTGACCGCCGCGTCCTCGAACGGCAGGCCGCCGTCACGCCGTGTCAGGGCACGCACCCGCCAGCCGCCGTCCACCAGACGACGCAACAAATGAGAGCCGACAAAGCCGGTGCCACCGGTCAGTGCGACGGTACCAACGGGCTTGGATGTATCAGCCATGGATTGACCGGACGTGGATGACGCGGCAATTAATGGCGCGCCGGGCGGCAGTCGCGGAGCATGGCTTCAAGGGGAAAAAGCCCGGTTCACCGACAGGGCCAAACAGGTCGCAACCGGTCGCTCTGGCTATTTGCCCGCCGCCGTCTGCGCGTCCGACACCGCCACGGGGCGCCGAAAATTGGCATTGAGGTCAGTGATCTCGCCGGAAATATAGTCAGCCTTAACCGCGGCACGACTGAGTTTGCCTGAAGAGGTGAACTTCAGCGTCCTCGGCGGCACCAGGACGACGCGACAGTCGGCCCCGCACTTCTTGCGCACGATCGAGGTCACCATCTTGCGCAGTTGCTCCAGAGCGTCCTTATCACTGAAGCGGCATTGAATAATGACCACCATGCGCTCGTCGCCATTCGGCTCGATAACCGAGAAGCAAGCGGCGTCGCTGCCACGTACCTTCTCCAGTTTTTCGACGGCCCACTCGATATCCTGCGGCCAAATGTTCAGTCCGTTGAGGATGATCAGATCCTTGCGCCGGCCTGTCACGACAAGATTGCCGTCGGTGAGGTAGCCGAGGTCACCGGTATCCAGCCAACCGTCGGGAGTGGTCACGGCCTTGGTCGCCACTTCGTTGCGGAAGTAGCCCTGCATGACACTGGGACCCTTGACGACGATCCGGCCGACCTGATGCTCGCTCGCCGTTCCGTTGTTCTCGGTGCGGATCTCGACTTGGTGTTCCGGCATCGGCTTGCCGCACAGCACGAAGGGGCGGATGCGTCGGGCGCTGCCGTTACCGTTGACTTTCACCGAGACAGCCTTGCCGGTCAAGGCGAACTGCTCTTGATCGATACACTCGACCTCGGCCCCGCGGTCGAGCGGCGCAAACGTCACGGCCAGGGTCGACTCGGCCAAGCCGTAGCTCGGAACGAAGGCCTTCTTAGAAAAGCCGGTAACCCCGAAGGTTTCGGAAAAACGATCCAGAATGTCCATGCGGACCATCTCGCCGCCGATACCCGCAACGCGCCACTTCGACAGGTCCAGGAGCTTGGCCGATCCGTTGAGGCCGCGGCGCACGCAGAGCTCATAGCCGAAGGTCGGACTGAACGAGATCGTGCTTTGGTACCTGGTCATGAGTTTCAGCCAGACCAGTGGCCGCAGCGCAAAACTCTTGGTCGTCAAGTAGTCGATCGAGATTTGGCTGAGCATGGGGGTCAGGCAGAAGCCCACCAGTCCCATGTCATGGTAAAGCGGCAGCCAAGAGGTGCTGCGGTCGCCCGGTCGCAGTTGCAAGCCGAATTGGCCGATACCGCGGGCATTGCTGGTGATGGCTCTTTGGCTGACCAGAACTCCGCGCGGCGAACTCGTGCTGCCGGAAGAATACTGAACATAACAGGCATCGCTGGCATCGAAGGGCCGCAAATCGCCGCCGTCGACGGGAAGCGCATAAAAATCGTCCGGCGTACCGACCATTTCCAGGTCGCCTGCGGCTTCCTTGAGATAGGGCAGCAAATCGGCTGGCCCGACGGCAACCTTGGCACCGGCGCGTTGGATCATGCCGCGGAGGCGCTCTACGTACGCACCGTGTCCGCCCAGCTGTATGGTCAAAGGCAACGGCACCGGCAGCATGCCGACAAACTGGCAGGCATAGAAAAAGATAAGGAAATCGGGACTGGTTTCCGCAACGATAGCGACACGGGATCCGCGCTCGAGTCCTGCGCGGTCGAAGCGCCGCGCCAAATCGATCGCACGATCGCGGATGTCGCGATAGGTCAAGGCGTGCTCAAGCTCGCCCCGCGCCGAGAAGAAATTACAGCCGGTCACGCCCTTGGCTGCGAATTCCAGACCTTCCACAAGCGTCTCGAACTCGCCAACACGCAATGTCCCGTCGGCGTTTCCCGTTGCCTCAAAGCTTGGCATTACTCAACCTTCACTTTCCCCTCGCAAGTCATCCTTCGATTCCGAGAAGACTGCCAAACTGAGGACATAAGAACCTCGGGCCACTGCCGAACGGCTCAGTCCCAAGACCCACTTCAATCGCTTCGACTTGAATATACCTGAATTCAGGCAGCATGATCGCCAGTTCCACCCCCCCACGGATAGCCGCACATCGGCTGCTTTCAGACTAAGGGGCGCCCCCAATTCAACATATCCACTATTCCCTGCCTCGCCGTGCCGGACCGCGCATAGCATCGATCTCCGCACCGCCCATCCACCTACTCCAAGCGTATGTTAGCCAGGACTGCTGTTTATCTTCTAACGGCCAAATACCTATTTTTCAAGACGGACTCCGCATCACCGGCGCGCCATGACCGAAAGACACGATGGATTTCGGCGCGGCATTCCGGCAGTCGCTGAACGGCGCCGATTCCACGAAAGATGGCGAGCACAACAGTTCATTAAAGGTAATTTCTTTCATTTTCAAGTGTTCATGCCGACTACAGCTAACACCACGCTAAATCACCAAATATTTCCGCTAGATTATGACTAATATTCAACCGATCTCGGCCACCGGAAAAAGCAGCCGCGCCAAGATCTTGCTGCCGCGTCGGCGACGAACACCATTGCATTTCCCAATGTTATAAAGGATCTGTCGTTGATTCGTGCACGAAATCAGGCGCCGCGAGGAGCTCCACGCGACTATTTCTGCCGACGAACCAATCCTTCGCGTCGAACCATGGCCATCAAGATACCTTGGCCTCAATCCTCGCCGATTGCCGCGCGCTGCCCACGATCCCAAACGGTAAGGCGTTGGAATAACATTTAGAATTGACTCTGACGGGAAGGATTCGAGGCTTCCGTTTGATCCTTCAGTCAGACCTACTTTCTTATGTAATATTTTGAAATAATATTTGATCTATTGTTGCCGCCATTGCCACCGTTTCTAGGCACCCCAACGCAAGGCTGGCGTGTGGACCGGCGCGTCCCAATGATCTGTGATTTCATCGTCCAGGAGTGAAACCGTGATCGAACAGCCGGCCATCTCCAACGAGGTGACGTAGGAGCCAACCAACGTGCGGGCGACGGTAACGCCCTGTCGCTCGAGCTGGGCGCGCGCGCTGTTGTACATCAAATAGAGTTCCATTGCCGGCGTGCCGCCAAAGCCATTAACGAAGAGCAGCACCTTGCCGGCCACCGTGGCGCCGAAGTCGGACAGAATGGCGCCGATGATTTCCTCGGCAATGGCGTCGGCAGAGGCCAACTTGACACGCCGGCGCCCCGGCTCGCCGTGGATGCCGACCCCCATTTCCATTTCGTCCGCGCCGATCTCGAACGTCGGCGAACCAGCCGCCGGCACGGTGCAACTGGTCAAGGCCACGCCCATGGACCGGGTTTGCGCGTTGATTCGCTCGCCAAGCGATCGCAGGCTATCGATATCAGCGCCGGCCTCGGCGGCCGCGCCTACGACCTTTTCGACAACCAGCGTCCCTGCAACACCGCGCCGGCCGGTTGTATAGAGCGAATCCTTGACCGCGACGTCGTCGTTGGTCACGACGGTCTGGATGTTCTTGCCCGACATCTCGCGCGCCATATCGAAATTCATGACATCGCCATCGTAGTTCTTGACGATGAAGAGCAGACCGGCACCGCAGTCGACCGCCTCGGCAGCTTCCATAATTTGATCGGGCGTGGGCGCCGTGAAGACCTGTCCGGGACAGGCCGCATCCAACATGCCCTGGCCGATGACTCCCGCGTGCAGGGGTTCATGACCGGATCCGCCGCCGGAGATCAACGCCACCTTGCCCGGCTTCAGATTGCGCCGCTTGACGAATTTGTGGCCCGCGCCGAGTTCGAGAATGTCGGCATGGGCGGCGCAAAACCCGTCCAGACTTTCCGACAAGATGCTGTCGACGCTGTTGATCAGTTTTTTCATCACGATTCTCCCTGGCTGGAGTCCGACCGCCAAACGGCGTCAAACCTTCTCTTTGCTCAATTCGATCAGGTCGCGTACGAAATCGGCAACCAGCGCGTTCAGTCGCTCATTGCGTTCGGCGTTTCCGAAATCCGGAAGATGCACCGTAAAGGGCCGCAGGCGTGGTGTTCCCGTCGTCGAACTCAAGCGGCCGGGATGCGCCCGTCGATAGGCTTTGAGGAATTCGGCGCGCGTTTCAGCCGAGAAATGACAGATTTCGAGGATGAGTTCGACATGGCGTGCTGGAATCGGCACGGAATAGGCGGGATTGGCGATTTGCGATACAAAACTCTGGTTCTTGCCAAGTGCGGCGGCAAGACGCTTGCGAGTACCCGAGGGGCGCGTGTCGAGGACGCCGCGAAGGAGCTCCTTGTAGCGCGCTAAGGCCTTGTCAGGTTCCTTCAGGTTCGACGCCTCATCGCCCGCCATCGACACTTCCTTCGTGACCGCCGGACTCGACATGGCTTGCGCCGGTGCCGGCCAAAGCCAGTGTATCGGCGAGCGCCGCCTTGGTCGGCGCCAGTGCCGGCGGAACCACGGACAACACCCGCAAGCCGCAAAAAAGCAAGGCCTGCAAGTGGCGCGCCTCGCCCGCCATATCGCCGCACAGACTGACCTCCTTGCCGACCGACGCCGCATGGGCGCAGACCCCCGAAAGCAGCTTAAAGAACGCCGGCGGCGGCCCGGCAAGCTCGGCAACTGCAGCGTTGTCGCGCGCCGCCGCGGTAAGGTATTGGCAAAGATCGTTCGAGCCGATGGAAAAGAAGTCGGCGGCGGCGAACAGCTCCGGCGTGATCGCCACGGTCGGAACTTCGACCATGATGCCGAGCGGTGGTTTCGCGCAGGCAAGGCCTTCGGTCCGCAGTTCTTCCATAACACCATCGAAAAGCGCCGCCGCGGCCACAACCTCGGCCGGCGTGGTGACCATCGGCCACATCACCTTCAGCGGTCCGTGCACCGCCGCCCGCGCCAGGGCACGGAGCTGGACGCGAAAAACTTCGGGCCGGCGCAGCGACAGCCGCAGCCCACGCATCCCGAGGAAGGGGTTGCGTTCGCCGTCGAGCGTCAAGCCGGCGACCGGCTTATCACCGCCGGCATCGAGGCTGCGCACGGTCACCGGCCGGCCATCGGCCCACTCCAGAAGCTGGCGGTAGATCCCGTACTGGGCCTCTTCACCCGGCAAGGCGGCGCCATCGCGGAAGAGGAATTCGGTGCGCATCAAGCCTATGCCGTCACAGGTATCGGGTTCGACTGCTTGCAGATCGTCGAGTCCGGCGACGTTGATCATCACGCGAACCGCCACGCCATCGGCGGTCCTCGCCGGCCCGTGCAGGTAATTCGCAGCGCGCGCCCGGCGCGCCGCGGCGGCGCGGCTTTTGGCCGCGAAATCCCGGCGCGCACCCGCATCCGGTGAAAAGACGACGACACCGGCCTCGCCATTCACCATGGCCTCGCCATGGCCCGCCAACACGGCGTCCCGCAGCCCGACGACCATCGGCACGCCGCGTGCCCGGGCCAACATGGCGACGTGGCTCTTGTCGCTGCCGGCGGTCAGCGCGATGCCGCCGCCCTGGCTCCAATCGGCTTCGAGAAATAGGCTGGGTGTCAGATCTTCTCCAGCAAGCACGGCGCCAGGCGGGAATCCGCCCATCGTGGCGCCCAATAGATGACGCAAGACTCGGTCACGGATATCCCGCAGGTCGGCGGCACGAGCACGGAAGTACTCGTCGTCCGCCGCCTCGTAGTCGTCGATCTGCTCGGCCAGCGCCGTTTCCCAGGCCGCCTTGGCCCCAGCGCCCTCGGCAATCATGTGAAAGGCCGGGTCGCTCAAAGCCTCGTCTTCCAGCATCGCGACCTGGAACTCGAGGATCGCCGCCGCCTCGTCATCAACGGCCTCACACAGCCTGGTCAGGTCGCCGCGCGCCGCCTGGATGGCCGCCCTGAGGTCAATTTCCGGGTTGCCGTCGGCCTGACTTGCGGCCGCGCAGGGGCCAAGATCGAGCTGCACCAGGGGGCCCAGCGCAAGGCCGGGCGCAGCCGGCACACCCCGCAACTCAACTTTCTGCGGCATGGGCGGCGCCCTCATCGAAATCACGTTCGACGAGCTCAGCCAACGCGGTCACGGCCGCAGCGGAATCCGCGCCCTCGGCGCGGAAGTAGAGACGCGTGTCCCGCGGCGCCTTGGTAGCCATGACCTTGACGATACTCTTCGCGTCGATCCAGGGACCGCCCTCGGTCACCGCCAACTCGACACTGCTGCCATAACTCTTGGCAAGCTTGGTCAGCTTCACCGACGGACGGGCATGCAGCCCCACATCGTGGGTCAGAAGTGCGGATCGTGTAGAAGTGCTCATCAATTAGAAAGCCTTGTCGCAGATCTCATCCAGGGATTCGCCAAGCAACCCACCTTTGCCGCCTCCACTCCAAACCGTCTTTTGGCGGCCTCTCTCGATCCGGTCCCGTTCATGCCGGTGAAAGCTCTTCCGCCGTTTGTCGGACACTCGCCAGATCCGCCTCGCCCCAGGCTTCGGTCGCCGCCATGACGGCCCCCTCGACAATCGGCGCGTTGCAGATCACGACCCGCTCGCGGCGATCGTCCGGAAGCATCTCGATGGCCATTTCACTATTGGTTTCGGCACCACCGAGGTCGACCAGCACCGCCACGCCGGCTTCCGACCAAGCCGCGTCTATGGCCACCAGGATCTTTTCGACACTGGTCCCGAGACCGCCTTCGGGATTGCCGCCGCAATGCGCCAAGGGCACCTCATCGCCGACCATTTGGCGCACCATGTCCGCCGTGCCACGGGCCACGTCGGGCGAATGCGAAACGATGACGATACCAACCCGCGTGTTCATGCCCTCGCCTCCGCTGCGTCGCAAAGAGCCTCGATAAGGATTTGACTGGAGCGCGCGCCGGGATCCATGTGACCGATGGAGCGTTCGCCGAGGAACGATGCCCGACCTCTGGTGGCCTGCATGGGTATGGTCGCTTGCGCCGCCTCGGCGGCGACGACCTTGAGCTCGGCCAAGGACGATCCCGCCGCCAAGGCCTGCTGTACCGGGATCAGCACATCAAGCATGGTCTTGGCTCCGGCATCGGACTTGCCGCGCGCCTTCAGCGCTTCGATAGCAGCACCAAAGGCGGCCGGCAGATCAGCCAGCGAAGACGATTCGGGCAGCGCCTTGCCGAGCGCCATGAAGAGGGTGCCGTAGAGCGGCCCGGAGGCGCCACCGATACTCATGACCAGTTGCATGCCGATGGCATTCAGCGCCGCCGGTAGCGGCTTGGCGGAGATCGCGTCGAGCTCGCCGAGCACCGCCTCGAAGCCGCGGTTCATATTGATGCCGTGATCGCCATCGCCGATGGCCTGATCGAGCGCCGTAAGTTCGGCGGCGTGCGCCATCACCGCCTTCACCGCCGTCTCAACCACGGCCTTGATGTCCGCCTCGGTCATCGCCATGCGTCGCTATCTCCCAAGTCTTTCGCCCGCCGCGTCGAAGAGCAGCGGGTTGGTCAGTTCAATCGACACCTCGTCCCCTTTCGCAAGATCACTGGCGGGGTCGGCCAGGGTGATGATGCGGTGCTCGCCGACAGTCAGGTGTAGGTGGTTCTGGTCACCCAGATGTTCGATCCAGTCGACCCTGCCTAAACTGGCCTGGGGCTTTACCTTGGCGATCGTCATATGTTCGGTGCGGGCGCCGACCGTGGCGGTGCCAACCGGGGTCTGCCCACA
>JAJFGM010000763.1 GCA_021776145.1 Kiloniellaceae bacterium
TGGCGGCCGACAGGGCCACCGTCAGCGAGTCGATACCGGCCTTCTTGAGGTGGAACTTGGCCTTGTCGGGATCGTAGGTACGCTGCTCAAGCTCGGCGGCGTGATAGCGGTTGGCCTCGCCGATGGGGTGGTCGTTGCCGAGCACCCCGTAGCCACGCAGAATGGTATTCAGCATTACCTCGCGATCGATGGCGTACTTCAGGGCCAGCCGCACGTCGTTGTTGTCGAAGGGCGCCACGTCGGTGAACATCGGGATGGTAAAGTGTTTCGTGCCGTTGGTTTGCAGCACCTTGACACCGGGCGCCTTCTTCAGCAGGTGCGCGGTTTTCAGCTCGACATTGTTGAAACAATCGATCTGATCAGTGCGCAGCGCGGTGGTGCGGGCGTTCGCATCGGCTATGCCGAGCGTCTCGACCTCGTCGAAGTGGCCGCGACCGTCCTTCCAGTAGTTCGGATTGCGCTTGGTCAAGGCGCGCACGCCGGGATCCCAGGCTTCCAGCATGTAAGCGCCGGTACCGACGCCCTTTTCGAACTCGGCGCCACGCGTGCCAGCCGGCACGATGCTGAGGTGATAGTCACTCATCAGGAAGGGGAAGTCGGCGCTGCCGCCCGATAGCTTGATGACGACCCTGTTCTTGCCGTCGGCCTTGATTTTGGTGATGGGATCGGTCAGGCCCTTGGCGGCCGACTTGGACTCCTTGCCACGGTGCTGGTTGAGCGAATCGATGACGTCCTCGGCAACCAAGGTCTTGCCGTTGTGGAATTCGACGCCCTGGCGCAGGTTAAAGACCCACTGGGTGGCATCGTCCGAAGCCTCCCAGCTTTCCGCCAGCTCGCCGATGAGCTTGCCGTCCGATCGGATCTCGGTCAGACAGTTGCGCAGCTGGCCGAACGAAATGTTGATGCCCATGGTGTCGAGCAACTGGCCGGGATCGAGGACATCAATGGTCGCGCCGCCGGTCAGCGCCTGGCGCAATCGTCCGCCCGTCTTGGGGCCGGCGGCCTTGACCGCCGACGAGGCCATGCTGGTCGCCAGGGCCGTCGTCGCGCCCAGCGCCAAGGCGCGTCCGATGAATTCCCGACGCGAGATCTTCCCGCTGGTCAATTGATCGGCGTAATACTTGATCTCGCTCATGTCGGGGTCTCCCTGTTGCCCCATGGCCTCTTTTTGCTGTCTTTTTTAGGTAATGAAAGCCAATGACAATCTATAGCAGGGTTGATACGCCGATTCGACCCGATGTTTTAGCCAGGCCTGAAAGACCGCAAGGTCGAACCCAACTCCGCGCCCGCCCGTCTGGCATGATATCTTGCCTCGTTTACCGGCTTTGCTTTACCCCTGCTCCAAGGGCTGCCGTGGGCTGGAGTCAGGGACGGCAGCATTAGTGCCTGGGAGACGCTGCGGCATGTGGATCCGGAGATCCCTGCAAGTCTTGTGCATTCTCTGCGCGTCGGCACAGCTCAATGCGGTGGCGGTGGCGCAGACAACGGCCTGGGACGCGCACATGGAGGCGGCCATCGCGGCGCACCGCCGCGCCGCCTTCGACTCGGCCGAACGCCACCTTCAGGCCGCGAAGGAGGAAGCCGAGGATTTCACGCGAGACGACCCAAGACTTGCGCAGACTTTGATGGCGCTGTCGGCCGTGAACTTCGAGCGCAACCGCTATGACGAGGCGGAACCCTATCTGGAAGAGGTCCTGGCCCTGCGCCGAGAAGCCCTTGGCCCGGACCATCGCCAGGTCGGCATTACGCTCAACGCCTTGGGCGTGGTACGGGCGCGGGACAATCGCCCGGGCGAAGCCCTCCCCCTATTTCGCCAGGCACTGACGATCATTGACCGGACCGCGGAACCGCGAAAGTCCCTGCTCGAGCAAGTTCTTGGCAATCTGGCGGGCGTGCTGGTCGCCGAAGGCCACTACGCCGAGGCCGAGCCCCACTTCCTCAGGCAGATCGCCATCCTTGAGGACACGCTCGGCGAACGCCACCCCGACACCGCGCAGGCCATGGAGTCCTATGCCGCGCTGCTACGCCTGACCGGCCGCCCCGACGAAGCCGCGGAACTCGAAAGCAAGATCGACAAAATCCTCAAGCGTTAACGCTCGGATTCGACAGGACTCACCGCGCAGCCAAAACTAGACGCCGTCACGCGGCACGCTGGTTTCCCAGCGTTTGTGGAAGACCCGCTTCTCGGCTTCGAAGGCTTCGACTTCGGCCTCGAGGAAAAAATTCTCTTTGTCGGCCCATTGTCGGGCTCGGCATTCCGTGCGCAGCTGCCAATCTTCGCGCTTCAGGGTCTGGGTCCAGTGGATTTCGACGCTGGCGCACAAGGGGTCGTCGGGATGTATCCGGTAGGTCTCGCTCGACACGGAACCGCAGGCCAGCCCGTTTGCGGTCATGCGTTGCTCACCGAAGTCGTCAAAGACGTGCAATCGGCTCTCGCCGCTTTCCAGGTCGCGCTCGAAGCAGCGTCTGGTGCTGGAGGGGCGCAATTCCCGTACCGCCATCGGCGGCGCGGCTTCGGCATCTTCGAAAGCGATACCTTCATCGCCGCGCGGCGTCCGCAGCGGCAAGTCGAGCCGG
>JAJFGM010000764.1 GCA_021776145.1 Kiloniellaceae bacterium
AAGGGGCTAGGGCCTGTTGAGATTCAGGTTGCGGTCTCGGCGGAGGCGGATTTTTGCCAGGGCAAGGAGCGCGTGGCGCCCCAGTCGAGCCCAATGGGGGGTGGGGCCCCCACAAGCTAGGCGCGACGCGGCCCTGGCGAAAATACGCCCCGCCCCCCTATCGACGCCACTTGGGGGGTTCGGCCCAATTGGCCCGCAGCCGCGTCGCTCCCAAATGCGACGCCTCGGGTCGAATATGCGCTGCATGTCCTTCCTTCTCGCTCCGCACTGCGGGCCCATTTGGCCAAGGGACGATCCGGGCCCGAGGCCGTAACCTGAATCTCGACAGGCCCTAGTGCCACGCGTAACCCGATTTCGGCGCACGTGCCTGAGGCGAGCTTGCCTCCTGAGGTCCAGTTAGAAATTCCACCACAGCAAGTTACTCTCAAGAGAGCCTCTGGTATGCTGGCCAAGCCGTCCTATCTTGGTCACATGCAGGCATATCTTGATGCTGAACAGCTGCGAAACCACAAGCGGCGGAACCTCCTTCATTCCGCTGGGCTGCTTGCTGGCCTGGCCGGGTTGCTGTGCCTGTCCTCCTGGCTAATCTGGGGCCTTGAGATCGCTCTTGGCGCCCTCGGTGGGTTGGTCCTCGCCATCGCCTTCAGGCCCGCTATCCCGCCATCCGCGATCATGTCGCTGTACGGCGCTCGCCCGCTCGATCCGCACGCGGCGCCGGGGCTGGCGCGACTGCTCGGCCTGCTCGCTCAGCGGGCCGACCTACTGACCGTTCCTAAGCTCTACTACCTGCCGAGCACGACCATGAACGCCTTTGCGGTCGGCAGCCGGGACAACGCCGTGGTCTGCATGACAGACGGGCTGCTGCGCCGACTTGATTTACGGGAACTGGCTGGTGTGCTTGCGCACGAGATCAGCCACATCCGAAACAACGACCTGCGCATTATGGGGCTTGCAGACCTTTTTACGCGGTTAACGACGATCATGTCCTACGTTGGGATGTTCGTCCTAGTCCTCAATCTGCCGCTGATCATGGTCGGCACTGTACACGTTCCCTGGTTGGCCGCCTTGCTGCTGATTTTCGCGCCCACGCTCGGAAGCTTGCTGCAGCTCGGATTATCCCGTGCCAGGGAATACGACGCTGACCTTGATGCTGCGGGATTGACGGGCGATCCAATTGGACTGGCCCGCGCTCTGGAGAAGCTCGAACGCTACCAAGGCAGGTTTTGGGAAGATCTGGTGCTGCCTGGGCGGCGCATTCCGGAGCCTTCATTGTTGAGAACGCACCCGCCGACGGAAGAGCGGGTTCGGCGGCTGCTCGAACTTACCACGGGAGATCAATTGCCCAATCTGGGCGCTCACCCGGCGATCGGGGCGATGCAGCTGGGCAGGGTACCGCGCACGCCACGCTACCACTGGTCCGGAATGTGGTATTGACCGGATTGGCGACGGTTCTAACGCGTCGTGTTGGCCGATGCGCGGCTTGGCCGATGCGCGGGTTGACGGCGGCCTTGAGCAAAGCGGTTCCGTGGCCGGCGGCAAAGGCCGGTATGTCTTGCGCCTGTGGTTGTGATGGCTTTCATGGTCTGGCGTCGTATCGTGGCGGCAGTGCGCGGGCCGCGTGGTTTCGAGGTTGTTGTCCAGGCTCGAGGGTCACGCCGAAGAAAAAGCGCAAGGCTGAGACCGCCATGTTCATCATCGGTGCCGAGGCGCCAATCGTCCTCATGTGATGCTGGTAGCGGCGAAGGTCCTCTGTCGTGGCCTCATCCGGCGAGGGGCCAAGAAAGGCCGTGAAATCGCGTACCGCGCGGATGTATCTTTGCTGCGTGCATGCGGTAAAACCGCGGACTTCCATGTCCTCGATCATGCGTCGGCGTAACGGGCTGATAGACTTGTCAGTCATGGGTCTGCTCCTTCTGCTGAGACCATGGTTGAGGATCCACAATCTCAACACGGGACAGGCCCAGCCCGTTAGTCACCTGTCAGACCGATACCTCGCCACAAAATACCGCGAGAGCGGTTTAGTCCCGTGGCCGATCTCGGGCATTCGGGTTCAAACCCAAGCGGCCTTTCGCTCGACACGGCTTTTCGATTAAAATCGGGCAATCCCGGGCTGCACGCGTCTCGGGCCGCAAGCGGACCGGGCCGCCAGCAGGGGAGCCGCCATGCCACTTCTCACCACGACGATCGGCGCTTATCCCAAGCCCGACTACATCGCGGTCCGCGATTGGTTCGATCCGGGCTTGATGACCACCTCGGACCCGACGACCGGCTACCAGGCCAGTCTCGACTCCATGGGCGACGAGGCCGAGGCGCTCTTTGCCCGCGCCACCCGCGAAGTCATCGAGGACCAGGTCGGCGCCGGCATCGACATCCCCACCGACGGCGAAGTGCGGCGCGAGAATTACATCCACTATCATTGCCGCCATCTCGCCGGCTTCGATTTCGAAAAGCTGGTCAACAAGGTTCTGCGCGACGGTGCCTACGAGACCGAATTGCCGGCCATCGTCGGCCCGGTCACGGCGCGCGCGCCCTTCCTGCCGCATGACTGGAAGGTGGCGCAGTCCTTCACCGACAAGCCGGTGAAGATCACCCTGCCCGGTCCGATGACCATTTCCGACACCTGTGTCGACCTGCACTACGACGACGATGCCCGCCTCGGCCGCGACCTCGCGGCGGCGCTGAACGCCGAGATCCTCGCCCTGGCCGAGGCCGGCTGCCGCGCCATCCAGATCGACGAGCCGCTGTTCGCGCGCAAGGCCCGCCAAGCCCTGGACTACGGCATCGAGAACATCGAGCGCTGCTGGCACGGCGTGCCCGCCGGCGTCACCAAGGTCATGCACATGTGCTGCGGTTATCCCAACTATCTCGACCAGACCGACTATCACAAGGCCGACCCGCAGTCCTACATCGACCTGGCAACGGCGGTCGACGAGACCGTCCTGGACATGGTCTCCATCGAGGACGCGCATCGCCACAACGATCTGTCGCTGCTCGACCGCTTTCAGAACACCACGGTGATCCTCGGCGTCATCGCCATCGCCAAGAGCCGGGTGGAGACGGTGGACGAGGTGACGGCGCGGCTGACCGCGGCCCTCGACCACCTGCCGCCCGAGCGCCTCGTCGCCGCGCCCGATTGCGGCCTGGGTCATCTCGGCCGCGCCCTCGCGGTCGAGAAGATGCGCGTCCTCGCCACCGCCGCCCACGCGCTCTAGAAGAGCTTATCAACACGAACCTACAGGAACATCAAGGAGCCGGATCGTGACCGCAAACGGAGCCTATCGGGGCATCTTTCCCATCGCACCAACCGCCTTCCTCGAAGACGGCGCGCTGGACCCGCAGAGTCAACGCCGAGTGCTCGACTGCATGATCGACCAGGGAGTCGATGGCATCTGCATTCTCGCCAATTATTCCGAACAGTTCCTGCTCAGCGATGCCGAACGCGACAGCCTGCAAACGCTGTGTCTTGAGCACGTCGCCGGACGCGTCCCGGTGATCGTGACCTGCAGTCACTTCAGCACCGACATCGCCGTCACGCGGGCGCGCCGCGCCGAAGCCGCCGGGGCCAGCATGATCATGATGATGCCGCCCTATCACGGCGCCCTTCTGCGCGCCGACGACGAAGGCGTCTTCGAGCATTTCGCCGGCCTCGCCGGCGCCATCGACATTCCCATCATGATCCAGGACGCGCCGCTCAGCGGCGTCGCGCTGCCGGTCGCCCTCTTGGCGCGCATCGCCCGCGAACTGCCGCGGGTCTCCTATTTCAAGATCGAGGTGCCGGGCACCGCCAAGAAGCTGCGCGCCCTGATCGCCGCCGCCGGCGACGCCATCGACGGCCCCTTCGACGGCGAAGAAGGCATCACCCTGCTGGCCGACCTCGACGCCGGCGCCACCGGCACCATGACCTCGGCGCTGATGCCGGAATTGCTGCGGCCGGTGGTCGAGCTGCATCTGGCCGGCCGGCGCGACGAGGCAGCGGCGCTCTATGCCAAACTCCTGCCGATGATCAACTTCGAAAACCGCCAGTGCGGTCTCGCTGCCTGCAAGACCGTCATGGCCGAGGGCGGCGTCATCACCAGCGACAGCGTCCGTCATCCCCTGCGGCCACTGCCGCCCGAGACCCGCCAGGAGCTCTTGCGCATGGCCGCCGAACTCGATGTCCTGGCCTTGCGCTGGGGCCACTGACCATCGCGTCGTCCGCCGCGTCGTCCGTCGCTTTTCGGCAGATTTGCGTGGCAAACATGCGCGCCCTGCGGCATTCTGCCGATAAGAGAGATCGCGGCCCCGCGCGGACGAATGTGTGGACGCTGGCCGTTTCC
>JAJFGM010000765.1 GCA_021776145.1 Kiloniellaceae bacterium
CGGTCAATCATGTCGTTTGCCACGGCATACCCAGCCCCGAAAAACGCCTGAACGACGGCGATATACTGAACATCGACGTCACAGTCATCGTCGATGGCTGGCATGGCGACACCAGCCGCATGTTCTATGTCGGAAAATCCAGCGTGAAGGCGCGGCGCCTTGTCGAAACGACTTATGAGGCGATGATGCGCGGTATCGAAGCGGTGCGCCCCGGCGCCACCCTCGGCGATATCGGTCACGCCATCCAAAGTTTCGCCGAAAGCCGCCGCTTCTCGGTCGTACGGGACTTTTGCGGCCACGGTTTGGGGCGTGTGTTTCACGATGCGCCGAGTGTGCTCCACTACGGCCGCGCCGGTGCCGGTACGGCGCTCCGCCAAGGCATGTTCTTCACGGTCGAACCGATGATCAATGCCGGCAAATTCCAGGTAAAGATCCTGCAGGACGGATGGACCGCGGTGACCCGCGACACCAAGCTTTCGGCCCAGTTCGAGCACTCAATCGGCGTCACCGAAAGCGGTTACGAGATCTTTACCCAGTCGCCACGCGGTTGGCACAGTCCGCCCTACGGCGATTGAGTCCGCTGGCGGGGGCGAAGGTGAGCGGCGAGAAACCGCACTTCCACGGCCACCGGCAACGCCTGCGCGCGCGCCTGCTCGAAAAGGGCGTGGAAAACCTCAGCGATCTCGAAGTCGTCGAGTACCTGCTCTATGCCGGCAATCCGCGCGGTGACGTCAAACCGCTGGCCAAAGCCTTGGTCGACCGGTTTGGCTCGCTCGCCAGCATCCTCTCGGCAACGTCGGAAGAGCTGTTGGCGGTCAGGGCCGGGCCGCAAAAATTGAGCTCAGCCGGCCTGGCAATGCTGAAAGTCGTTCCCGAAGCGGCACGCCGCCTCGCCCGCCACGAGATCTGTGACACGCCGCTGGTCTCCTCCTGGCAGGAGTTGCTCAAATACTGCAACATCGCCATGGCGCGGGAGCCGGTTGAACAGTTTCGTATCCTTTTCCTCGATCGAAAGAACCGACTCATCGCCGACGAGGTCCAGCAACGCGGCACAATCGACCATACCGCGGTCTATCCACGCGAAGTCATCAAACGAGCCTTGGAGTTGAGCGCTTCCGCACTGATCCTGGTGCATAACCACCCCTCGGGCGACAGCACGCCATCGCAGGCCGACATCGAAATGACGCGCGAGATCCGTGGAACGGCGGAGCGACTGGGCATCGCATTGCACGACCATCTGGTCATCGCCAGATCCGGTCACAGCAGTTTTAAGACCTTGGGTCTGCTTTAACCCCACCGCACGATCGATACATGCAGGCCAACAGCGAACCGATGTGCGGCAGAATTCCGAAGTTTTTCTAGTTCGGCTGAACGACGACCTGATTACGACCGCCCTTCTTCGCCGCGTACATGGCCTGATCGGCGCGATGCATCAGGCTTCGCAAGCAGTCGCTTTCATGGTCCAAGATGGCCAACCCGACACTGACGCTCACTTTCAGCACAGTGTCGCCAACCTGAACCGTGTTTTCGGCGATGGCCTCGCGCAGGCGTTCGCAGATTTCGTAGGCCTCCTCGATACCGGCTTCCGGCAACCCTACGGCAAACTCTTCGCCGCCGACGCGACCGACCCTGTCGGTCTCGCGCGAATGGGCACGGAAAACGTCGGCCATGGCCCTGAGGACATCGTCTCCAACGTTGTGGCCATAGGTGTCGTTGATGTGCTTGAAATTATCCGCATCCAGCAGGGCAAAGGAAAAGCGTGTTCCGTACCTTCGGGTGCGGGCCAATTCCTGCTCCAGCCAGTCGAAAAAGGATCGGCGATTGGCAACCCCGGTCAGACTGTCGGTGGTGGCCAGTTCATAGAGCCGCCGGTTGGCTTCGGCCAACTCGGTCTGGCGCGCGCGAAGACGCAGCATGCTGCGCGTCCTGGCGACGAGTTCGAGTTCGTCTACCGGTTTTTTCAAGAAGTCGTTGGCCCCCTTGTCGAGGGCCTCGTAAAGCAGCTCGCGCTCTTCTTCGGCCGTAACCATGAGCGCCGGAACTTCCGCCAGATGGCTGCGGGCGCGAAACGCCTTGAGAAACTGCAAGCCATCCATTTGCGGCATGGAGTAGTCGACGAGCAGCACATCGGGTTCGTTGGCGTTACACCATTCCAGTGCCTCCAGCGGGTCGGTAAAAATCACCGACTCGAGCGAATCGATTCGCTCGACATAGCTTTTCAGGAGCAGCGCATTAAGCGCAACGTCATCTACAATGACTACTTGCACGAGAACTCCGGCTTTTCGATCAACCGAGCACTTCGGCTGAAGGATTGGCCGAGAACTCCGCGTGCTTATAGGCGCTAAGTTCTAAGGATCCGTTTATCCCAGGCACGCAGATGGCGGAGCATCCGGCATTTAAACACGTTGCGGATTTTGCCTTGGTTATCCGCGTCCGACGATATAATCGCGCAACACATTGGTTTCCATCTGCAATTCATCAAGACGATGCTTAACTACGTCGCCGATGGAAATGATGCCGAGAAGCTGGCCGCCTTCGACAACCGGCAGGTGGCGAATACGACTGCGGGTCATTTCGGCCATAACGTCGGTGATGGCGGCGTCCGGCTCGCAGGTCTTGACATTGTGCGTCATCAGCTCGCTGACCCGCGAATGCAGGAGCTCGGCGCCATGATCCGCCAAACCGCGGACAATATCACGTTCCGATATAATGCCATCGATATTGCCGCCGTCGTCGCTGACAACGAGCGCGCCTATACCCTTTAATTTTAGTAGGTTAACGGCGGTCGACACAGTCGAATCGGCACGTATCGTCGAGATTTCCGCGC
>JAJFGM010000766.1 GCA_021776145.1 Kiloniellaceae bacterium
TGCATGTCGATGCCCACCTGGACTGGCGCGACGAGGTCGGCGGCGTCCGCGAGGGTTACAGCAGCCCGATCCGCCGGGCCTCGGAACTGGACCATATCGGCGCCATATTCCAACTCGGCCTGCGTGCCCAGGGCAGCGCCCGACGTCAAGAGGTCGAGGACGCCCTGGCCTATGGTTCGACGCTGGTCACCGCCTACGAGGTGCACGTCGAAGGCATGGCGGCTCAGCTCGCCCGCATTCCCGACCGCGGCCGCTATTACTTGAGCATCGACGCCGACGGCCTCGACCCCACGGTGATGCCGGCGGTCGCCGGCCCGGCGCCGGGCGGCCTGCTTTATCCGCAGGTCCGCGAGCTGATCCACGGCCTGGTCGCGAAGGGCCACCTGGTCGGCATGGACATCGTCGAGATCACGCCCAAACGCGACCTCAACGGCATTACCTCGCTGACCGCCGCGCAACTCATCCTCAACTATATCGGCGCGACGACGCGGGCCGGGTATTTTGCCGCCGGCTGAAGACGCGGCCGCGAAACCCTCCAGCACGGGCGCTCCCCTGCCATTTCGCTGGGTCATGCTCGGCGGCGTCTGGCTGCTGTATTTCTGCTTCGGCCTGACCGTCGCCGCCATGGCGCCGCTGGTGCGGCCAATCCTGGCCGAACTCGGCATCAGCCACAGCGCCATGGGCAGCATCCTCGGCGCCTGGCCACTGGTCTATATCGCCGCCGCCATGCCTTGCGGCGCCTTGCTCGACCGCTTCGGACCGCGTCTTTCGCTGACCCTGGCGGCCGTTCTGATCGCGCTGTCGGGCCTGCTGCGCGGCAATGCCGAGACCGCGGCCGAACTCTTCCTCGCCGTCGCGGTCTTCGGCCTCGGCGGACCGTTGGTCTCGATCGGCGCCCCCAAGGTCATCAGCCTGTGGTTCGCCGGCAAGGAGCGTGGGATGGCCATGGGCCTTTACATCACCGGCATGGGCCTCGGCAGCATCACCGCCCTGGCGTTGACCAACAGCCTGGTGCTGCCGCTGTTGGGCGGCGACTGGCGCGGCGTGCTTTTTTTCTATGCCGGCGTGGCGCTGCTCTGCGGCCTGCTCTGGCTGGCTCTCGCCTCGCATCCGGCGAGCCGCGCCATGGAAAGTGCCCTGGCCAGCGAGACGCCACGGCCACAGTTCGAAGTCTTTCGCGACCTGCTGCGCCTGCCGGCCGTCCGCATTTTGCTGTTGATGAGCATCGGCATCTTTTTCTTCAATCACGGACTCAACAACTGGCTGCCCGAAATCCTGCGTGGCCGCGGCCTCGACGCCGCGACAGCCGGCTACTGGGCCGCCATACCGACCGCCATCGGACTTGTCGGCGCCGTGATCATCCCGCGCCTGGCGACGCCGCCGCGGCGCCTGTCGATCCTGCTTCTGCTTTTCCTCTCCGCCGGCGCCGCAAGCCTGTTGTTGCACCTCGATCCCGGCGCCGGGCTGGCCACCGGCCTTGTGCTACAGGGCATCGCCCGCAGCTCGATGATGACATTGGCCCTCTTGATGCTGGTCGAGATTCCCGAGGTCGGGTCGCGCTACGCCGGCTCGGCCGGAGGCCTGTTCTTCTCGGCGGCGGAGATCGGCGGCGTGCTCGGGCCGCTGACGATCGGCGTGGTTTTCGATACCGGCGGCGGCTTCACGCCGGCTTTGCTGCTGTTGACCGCGGTCTGCGCCCTTCTGCTCGTCTTGCTTGCCTGGCTGCGACAACATCAATAAGTACTTAAATAATAAAAGCGTACAGATACATGATATCAATATAAATTAACCATCATTTTTAACAACTCTGCACATTCACTATAAAATTCATCCATACGCAGTTCATATTTCTTACGATTAGTGATAAGATACTGAAAATCGCAAGGATTGCTGCGAAACCCGCAAATGGCATAGCGGGTCAGGCGGCATGCTCGATCTGGCGCGGGGCAGCGTCTAAGGGATGCCGGCCAGGGACAATGCGGCCGATTACCGGCCGAAAGTGGGAAGGTCTCGTCGATGGACTGGTCGCAGCGCTACCTCGCACACTATCGCGACTTCGGCTATGCCATCGTCAAGGGCGTCTTCAATGCCGGCGAAATCGCGCGTCTCGCCGCCGCCTGCGATCGCGTCGAGACAGTGGCGCTGGCCCACCCTAAAAGCTATCGCCATCAGAACACTTTCTACCGCATCGCCGAGGACGAACGGCTCGGGCGGGTCCTGCGATTTGCCCAGTGGCCGGCCTATGGCGATCCCGATCTCGAGGCTGTTCGCCTCGACCATCGTCTCTTCGAGATCGCGCAGCCGCTGCTCGGCAACGATATTCGCCAGATCATCAACCAGGTGAACTGGAAACCGCCGGGTGCCGCCGAGGCCGATTTCTGTTTCCATCAAGACATCCATTTCCGCCGGCCGCGCGCGGCCTATCGCAACACCCGGACGTCCTATGTGCAGACCGCCATCGCCGTCGATCCGCACCGCCGCGACAATGGCGCCATTCGTGTCTACCCCGGCAGCCACAAGCTTGGCCGCCTGGATTTTCCGGTTGAGGGTCGGGTCATGAACCGCGGTATGAGCGACGCCGATCTCAGCGCCGTCGGCCTCGATCCCGGCAAGCTGGTGGACCTTGAACTGGAGCCCGGCGACGTCGCCCTGTGGAATCTCTACACCGTGCACGGCTCCGGCCCGAACCGTTCAACGGGCGGGCGCCGCGTCTACCTCAACGGCTACGTCCGCGCCGAGGATTGCGACCGCGGCGAATGGGCCTTCCGCGATGGCCAACCCTGCCGCCTCGGCGAGCCGGTCCTGGTCCACTTCGAGGACCTCTACCACCGGCCGGAGCCGCACTACGTCGAGGATTGAGGCTGGGTGCGCGCGACGCGGCGAGCGGCGATCAATTGTCCACGGCCACGCCAATCACGAAGAGAACCGCGTAGTCTTGTTTGTTGCAGCCCTCGACCGGGGGCATCGCGGCGCCTGGCGCAACCGGGAATTCAGTCGTCCGCGCTCTGGCCGGCGAACACACATTATCACTCGTCGCCGGGGTGTAGCGCGCGGAGCGGCATGGCAAGTGCGTCACATCAAAGAGCTTTGCGCCGCTGCCGAGTTCCCAACGCTGGACACCTTCCTTGTCCATGGGGTGAAGGGTCAACACCGTCGTCACCTCGCGGGCACCCGTGACGATGTATTTGCCGGGAGGAACAGGAAAATCCGGATTCTCCATGAGCAAGCCGTTTTCCTCCACCCACCAGTCTGTGCTGTCGAATTTCCACTGTGCCGGAGCGACGCCACCTGCGGCCTTCAGTTGCTCATAATTGTTCAGCCACACGCCCCGTGGGCCCGGATCCCGACGCCACAGACCCCACGATTGCGCGCCACTCCCAGAGGACGCGCCTGGATCACCCAACGCCGCGATGAACTGAATTGGAATGCTCTTGAAGGTCGTCTGGCCTTCGCCAACAGCCTGCGCCGACTGTCCCAAGCCAGCCATTATAATGAGCAATCCAATCGACAGGAATGCGCAACTCGTTAATCGCCGCGTTCTGGGCGCCATGGCCGACACCGTACCTTTCTCCACTGAGTTTTCCGAATTCGCATTCACTATTGAAGCCTTACAGTACCATGAAATCAGTCTCTGCAATTGCGTGTCGGTTTCGATGTCGGCACGCAGAGCCACACTGTTGCGAAGTGGATAGAAATTTTTGCCATTTCGATGTATGGTTTCATTACCCTCGCCTCGTTGAGATCTCGGGTGGCAATACCGGATAGATCGTATGAGAACCGCAGTCGGATTGCTGATGTCGATTCTGCTCGTGGCCGTGGCCACCGGAGATGTCAGTGCGGCCGAGGGAAACATCGGCAAGGGTCGATCGGCGGAGGTATCCAGAAGAACCGCGCCGGTTGTGAAGGTGCAGATGGAGCGGGCGAATTTGCGCTTCGGTGCCCCGACATTCGTGCGGATTTTTAAAGAAGAAGCGGAACTTGAGATCTGGGCGGAACTGGAGAGCGGTCGGTTCGGTTTGTTCAAGACCTACCCTGTCTGCGATTTCTCAGGAGACCTCGGTCCCAAGCAAGAAATTGGGGATTTCCAGTCCCCGGAAGGATTCTACTTCGTCAAACCAGACAGCCTGAACCCCTGGAGCGACTATCACCTTTCATTCAATCTTGGTTATCCCAATGCCTACGAACGCCTTCTAGATCGGACTGGCAGCGCCCTTATGGTTCACGGGGATTGCGTATCTATCGGCTGCTACGCCATGACGGATGAGGGAATCGAGGAGATATACACGATCGTCGAGGAGGCACTGCGTCAAGGGCAGTCGTTCTTCCGAGTGCATGCCTTTCCGTTTCGCATGACAGAGGAAAACATGAAACGGCACGAAGGATCGGAATGGATTGAATTCTGGCGTAATCTCAAGGAAGGATACGATCATTTTGAGACCCATGGGTCGCCGCCCAATGTGACGGTGGACCCACACTCGAAAAGGTACGTTTTCTCCAGCCTCGACGTCCGCTGAGGCGCGAAAGTCGCTTCAGTGCCGCGTCCGATTCACGACTGGCGTCAGGGGTGTGTCCGACGAACCGGGCCCGCACTTCCGCCAAGCACAAGAAATTCACCGTCGCTGAAGGCGCCTCGCGAGGGGCAGTCATAACTGACGCCGACCCTTGAGCCTTCAGTGTTTATAGGCGGCCAAAATAGTAATTATTGCGATGCCGGCGGTAAAAGCGGCAACCGCATCATGAGCCGTCATACGGGCATTACCGGCTTGTCATAACCGCCGGCGGAAGCGTGCCGCCAAGGAATTAAGTGCGGAGGCCGGAGCCAGCGCATCAGAGCCATGGTCGAGATGACAGACCCGGTCCTGACCTGACTGCGCTAACATCCGCCTGAACGCGCGCGCTAGAGAATGGACAATGAAACGCATCCTGTTTGCCCTGGCAATACTCTGGTCGCTGGTTGGCGCACCATTCCCAGCTATCGCCCAGTCGCCGGAGTTGGAGGCCGCTTATTGGCAATATGAAGCGTTAAATGCCCAAGGCAAATTCGCCGAGGCCGAAGCCTTCGCCCGCAAGGCCGTTGAATTGAGTGAGGCCGAATTTGGGGCACATCATCCGTCCTACGCAGTCATGGTCTATAACCTGGCGGAGCTGTACCGGTCACAAGGCCGCACCGGCGAGGCGGAGCCGCTCCACATTCGCGCGCTGGCGATACGGGAGAAGTCCCTCGGCCCCGAGCATCCGAATGTCGCGCAATCGCTCAATGGTTTAGCGCTGCTATATCACGACCAAGGCCGCTACGCCGAGGCGGAGCCGCTCCAGAAGCGCGCCGTGGCGATTAATGAGAAAGCTCTCGGTCCCGACCATCCCTCTGTCGCGACAGGACTCAACAACCTGGCGGAGCTGTACCGGTATCAAGGCCGCCATAGCGAAGCGGAGCCGCTCTACAAGCGCGCCCTGGTGATTGACGAAAAGGCCCTCGGCCCCGAGCATCTGCATATCGCGGTATCGCTCAACAACCTCGCGCTGCTATACGATTCCCAGGGTCGCACCAGCGAAGCGGAGCCGCTCTTGAAGCGCGCCCTGGCGATCTGGGAAAAAGCCCTCGGCCCCGAGCATCCGGACGTCGGGCAATCGCTCAACAATCTGGCGGAGCTGTACCGGGCTCAAGGCCGCACCAGCGAGGCGGAGCCACTTTACAAACGCTCCCGGGCGATCTTGGAAAAAGCGCTCGGCCCGAACCATCCGCATGTCGCGAGATCGCTCACCAACCTGGCGCTGCTCTACGATTTCCAAGGCCGCACCAGCGAAGCGGAGCCGCTCTTGAAGCGCGCCCTGGCGATCTGGGAAAAAGCCCTCGGCCCAGAGCATCCGGATTTCGCGGCATCGCTTAACACCCTGGCGGCGCTGTATGAGCGCCAAGGCGGTTATGGCGAGGCGGGGCCTCTCTACAAGCGCGCCTTGTCGATTTATGAAAAAGCCCTCGGAGCCGAGCACCCGGATATCGCGACAGGACTCAACAACCTGGCGGGAACCTATTGGGCGCAAGGCCATCATGGCATGGCTCTGGAACACTTGCGTCGCGCAAGCGCGATTCATCGCAGCCGGGCAGCCCGGACGGGCGGCGGGCGAGGTACGGGAGGCCTGAGTGAGCAACGACGATTCCGCTATGTGTTCTTGCGGCATCTGCAGGCGACCCTCAAGAACCCGACCGGCGAAGCTGCGGCGCGCGGCGCGCTGACCGGCGAGGGATTCGAAGCCGGCCAGCTTGCCAATGCAACCGGGACCGCGGCAGCGCTCTCGCGCATGGCGGCGCGCTTTGCGGCCGGCGACGACGCGCTGGCCGCTCTGGTGCGCGAGCGACAGGATGCGGTGCAGCGTTGGCAAAGCCTCGATGGAGCGCTGGTAAAGGCCGTCAGCCGGCCGCCGGGGGAACGTGACAAGGCGGGCGAGGCGGCGCTGCGCCAGGCGCTTTCCGGGCTCGATAAAAGCATAGGAAGGATCGACACCCACCTTGCGATGGCGTTCCCGCAGTTCTCCGAACTTTCCGCGCCGCAGCCGGTCACGCTGGTCGAGACGCAGGCGCTGTTGGCCGAGGACGAGGCCTTGCTGACCTACTTGGTTTGGGACGAGGAAAGTGTCGTCTTCGCCGTCCGGCGGGATCGAGTCGTGGCCAGAAAAATCAAGCTCGGGGAGAAGGAACTACGCGAGACCGTCATGGCGTTGCGCAGGGGACTCGATCCGACAGGCGTTCTCAATCTGGCGGACCTCCCGTCCTTCGACACCAGCGCGGCGTTCCGCCTGTACCGGAAGCTGTTGCAGCCGGTCGATTACATGCTCGACGGCGCTCGGCATGTGTTTGTGGTGCCAGACGGGGCCTTACAGAGCCTGCCGCTCGGTGTGCTGGTGACAAAAGAGAGCCAAGGTGAGGTCACGGATTTCGCCGGTTACCGGCACACCCAGTGGCTCGCCCGGACCTACGCGATGACGACCCTGCCCTCGGTCTCGTCGCTCAGGGCGCTGCGCCGCTTCGCCAAGCAGGCCAAGGCGCCGAAGCCGTTCCTCGGCATCGGCGATCCACAGCTCAAGGGCAAGACGGGATCGAGTCGCGGGATGCGGTCGGCTTCCCTGCTCATGCCGCGCGGCGTTGCCGATGTCGATGCGGTCCGGCGACTGGCCTCGTTGCCGGATACGGCAAATGAACTGAGGTTTTTGGCGCGGACGCTGGGGGCAGGCGAAGAAGCCTTGATGCTCGGCGCGGAAGCGACGGAGACACGGGTCAAACAGGCCGCGCTCGCCGACTACAGGGTGCTGGCCTTCGCGACGCATGGACTGATGGCGGGCGACCTGACGGACCTTTCGGAACCGGCATTGGTGCTGACGCCGCCGACGGAAGGCAGCGACCAGGACGACGGCCTGCTGACCGCCAGCGAGGTCGCGCACCTGAAACTCGACGCCGACTGGGTGATCTTGTCTGCCTGCAACACGGCGGCATCGGACGGCACGCCGGGGGCGGAAGGACTTTCCGGTCTTGCCAAGGCCTTCTTCTACGCCGGCAGCCGGGCGCTTCTGGTCTCGCACTGGCCAGTCGCCTCGAAGGCGGCGGTTGGGATTATCACCCGCATGCTGGTGGAGGCCGAAAAACCTGGTGTCGGGCGTGCCGAGGCGCATCGCCGCGCCATACTGGCGCTGATCGACGACAAAGACCGCCCGCACTTCGCCCACCCGCTGTTCTGGGCGCCCTTCGTGGTCGTCGGCGAAGGCGGATTGGCGGGACGCACGAAGTCTCCTTAGGGTCAGGATTCGCCGTCAGCCGGAAGGATCAGGTTCGTCCGAGCCTGCGGACACAGCGGATGAAATCGGTTCGATTCCGGACATCGTAGCCGCGAGGTCCGGTGCTGAATGTAGACCAGACGTGGCGCGGACGTGGCCTGGAGGGGCAGTCATAGCCAATAACTGCCATCGGCTCTTGGGCGTCGAAGGTCTGCTTCGAGCCCATTCGAGACATCAGCGTCTTGTCGCAATGGGGATAAGGTCATCCCCTCGCGATGGGCGAGAGGGACCGAGGCTGTGTGAAAACGTCGATCTGGCTGACAATTCACCTGATTTTCGGATTAAGCCGTTTTCTAAGCCATTGATTTCATTGGCGCCAAGAATTCGTCGAAACCGTCAAAATCCGATTTCGATCAAATTTCCGACGTTTTCACACAGCCTGGACCCAAAGCGGACGTTTGATTCGTGTAAGGTTGGGGGATCTCCGACCTTCGTTACCGTCTGCCCCGATGTCTGCGCTGCGGATCATCGCGGCATTTCGGAACCGATGCGTGGGATCCGCTGTGCCATATACACCTCAAAGAGCTCGAAGGAGGGGCTTGAACAGAACGTCAATTCACTCGATGCTCAGCGCGAGACTGACCGGCGTCACAGATTTTGGCCCATTTGGTGAGCGTGGTGCTCCATTCGAATCTCGGCTGAACGCGCATGGCCCACCATGCCCTCCAGCCGGCTGATTTCCGAGGCCGCCCGCGCAAGATCGCAAGATGCCGTCCCCTCAGTGCGTTGCCAGGTGACCGTCTTGGTGAATTTCTGCACCGACAGGCCGCCGGTATAGCGGGCAGCGCCGCCCGTCGGCAGAACGTGGTTCGGACCCGATACCTTGTCGCCGAAGGGCACCGTGGTTCCGGAGCCCAGAAACAGAGATCCGTAAATCGACAGCCGATCGAGCCACCAGTCGAGATCGGCCGCCTGTACGTGCAGGTGTTCGGGCGCATAGCGGTCGGCGACCTGCGCCATCTCCTCGCGTGTGTCGCACAGCACGATCTCGGCGCGGTCCGCCCAGGCCGAGCGAGCGGCTGTGGTGTTAGGCTCGGGCAGGCTTTCGATCAATGCCGGGGCACGTGCCATGACCGCTTCAGCCAGGCTGCGGTCGGTCGTCACAAGCCAGACCGGGCTGTCCTGTCCGTGTTCGGCCTGCCCCACCAAATCCCAGCTCACCGTTTCGGCATCGGCGGTTTCGTCGGCGATCACCAGTGAATCGGTTGGTCCTGCGACCATGTCGATGCCGACCCGGCCGAACAGCTGGCGCTTGGCCTCGGCGACAAAGCTGTTTCCCGGCCCCGCGAGCACGTCTGCGGCGGTGGTGCCGAACAGGCCGAACGCCATCGCGGCGATCGCCTGGACGCCGCCGAGATTGAGTATGGTATCGGCCCCGCAAAGATCCATGGCATAGACGATCGCGTCGGGAATGCCAGTCGCCGGGCGTGGCGGTGAGGTGGCGGTGATATGCCCCACGTCGGATACCTTCGCGGTGGTGATGGTCATCAACGCGCTGGCGACATGGCTGTAGCGCCCGCCGGGCACGTAACAACCGGCTGCGGAAACCGGGATCTGTTTCTGGCCGGCCCAATGGCCGGGCATCAGTTCCACCTCGCAATTCGTCAGCGTTGCCTTCTGCGCCTCGGCAAAGCGGCGGATGTTGTCTTGGGCAAACCGGATCGTGTCTTTCACGCCCTGCGGCACCCTTGCCACAGCTTCGGCGCGCGCTTCGTCGGAGAGCACGATATCTCCCTCCCAACGGTCAAGTTCTTTGCCGTAGCGGCGCGCCCTGTCATCGCCGCCGCGTTCGATCTCGGCGAGCATAACCGACACGGTGTCGCGCAAGTCGGAACCCTCGGTCGTGGGGCGCGGGGCAGCGCGCTTGAGATAGGTGACAGTCATCAATCCGACCCCTTTCGGCAAGTGGACAGGGAGAAATTCTTGATCGCGCCAACCAGCACATCCAGTGTGTCGACGACGCGCACGTCCGGCGCGGCGATGTCGGCCAGGAGCGAGAACTCCGTGCAGGCGACCAACTGAAACTCCGCGCCGGCGGTCGCAAGCTCGGCGGAGACGGCCGCGAGCGTCGCGCTGGCCTTCCTGCCAGGCCCCTCGGCTTTGATCGCGCGGATCGCCTGTAGCATCGCCGCCTCGTCTTTGGGCCACAGCACGCTTAGTCCGCGGGCGGCGAGCGCCTCGTCGAACAGTCCAGTCAGCCGGACGGCGGGCGAAGCCAGCATGCCGACCCGCCCAGCCGTTGGTCCTGCCATGGCGGCGAGGTCGGCCGACAGCTCAACCATGTTCAAGAACGGCACCCGGACCGCCGCCGTGATCGCCGGGGCGTAGTAATGCGCGGTGTTGCACGGCATCGCGAGCGCTTCGACACCCGCCGCCTCGAGCCTGCGCGCCATTGCCGCGAGTACCGGCGCCGGATCCTCGCCGGTCCCCTCGATCAGACGCGCAATCCGCGAGGGCACCTGCGGATTCATGTCGATGATCAGCGGGATATGATCGGCATCGTCGCGCGCCTCGATCGCCTTCATCAACTTTCGTTGAAACAGTATCGTCGCCTCGGGGCCCATGCCGCCAAGGACGCCTATCGATCTGGGGGCGCTCATCGGCGCACCTCGCCGACCTCTTCGCAAATGATCCGCCCGATCAGGCTACAATCCTCCTGAGAGAATGTGAGCGGAAGACGCATGTCGAACAGTGTGGCGAGCACCCGGTCGGTTCGCGGCAGTTGCTGAGGATCCACATAGCGCCAACTCCGGTGCGCCGAGGTGAAGCCTTCGGGCTCCGCGCAGCCGAACCATTTCAGTTCCACCCCGCGCAGGCCTACACGCTCGACCACCTCGTGGCAGCCGGTTTCGCCGAGGTCCAGCACCCGAAACTGGATCGAGGAACCCACCATGCCTTCGGCCTTCGGGCGGATAGGCAGAACGATCCGGTTCGATCTGGCGAGTTCTGCGGCAACGGCCGCGTAGCGGCGGTTCCAGCGCGCAACGTTCCCGTCGAGCAACGTGATCTGCGGACGCAGGATCGCGGCGCGCAGCGCATCCATGCGGGCCGACATGTTGGCCATCTCGTAGCGAGGCTCGGCGAAATGCTCCGGGTTCGGCCCGGCGCCGTGTCGACCATAGTGCATGTAGCTGCCCGACAGGATCGTGGCGCGTGCCATGAAGCCCGGATCGTCGGAGGTTAAAAGCCCTCCTTCTCCGGAGTTCATGTGCTTGTAGGTCTGCGTCGAAAAGCAGCCCGCAAGGCCGAAACTCCCCGAGCGTATGCCGTTCCAGGTCGCGCCCATCGTATGCGCGCAATCCTCGATCACGGTCAGCTCGAGTTGCGCCGCCAGCACCGCCAGCCGGCCCATGTCGCACAGGTGGCCACGCATGTGAGAGAGCAGCAGGAAGCGCGCTCCGGAAGTCTCGGCCTTGCGGGCGAGATCGTGGAAATCGAGACGAATATCCTCGTCGACCTCCACCAGTACCGGCCGCGCGCCCACGGCGTGGATCGCACCGGGAACAGGCGCGAGGGTGAACGCGTTGGTGAGCACAAGATCGTCCGGCTCCACGCCCGCCGCGCGCAGGGAGAGTTGGATCGCCTGCCCACCCGATGCCACGGCCAGGCAGTATCGACTGCCCTGCCAGGCGGCGAATTCCCGCTCCAGGAGCGCCACCTCGCCCAATTCTCCGGGCATCAGGTTGTAGCGATGCAGGCGCCCGCTTCGCAGGATTGCCGCGGCCGCATCGATCGCCGCTTCGGTGAGAGGCTCCTGCTGCGTGAAGCTGCCGATGAACTTGCGCGTACCCATGGCTCAGACCTGCACCCAGCGGTTCTCGTGGTCGAAGGCGAAGTCGTAGCCGAACAAACCGACCGCGCCGCCGGTATGGACAAAAACCACACGCTGGCCCTCGAATTCGTTTTTTCTGGCGAGGTCGATCAGCCCCGAGGCACCCTTGGCGGAATAGACAGGGTCCAGCAAGATCCCCTCGAGTTCCGCAAACATGCGGATCGCCTCGATCCCGGCCTCGGTCGGCAGGCCATATCCTTCGCCCACATAGTCGCTATTGGCGATCACATCCTCGCGCCTGACCACGCCGGGGCAGCCGAGCTTCGCGGCCGTCTTCGACGCAAGGTCATAGACCATCTGTTCCTGCTTGGCGCGCGGCGCGCGGGTGCCGATCCCCAGAAGCGGGATATCAGCGTTCATCGCGGCAAGCCCGGTCACGAGCCCGGCCTGTGTGCCCGACGAGCCGGTGGCATGGACGATCCGATCGATGCGGAGTCCACGTTCATTGGCCTGGCCGACAAGCTCCAGCGCACAATTGACATAACCGAGCGCGCCAGTGGGATTGGAGCCGCCGCCCGGGATGACATAGACCTTGTTCCCCTCCGCCCGCTTCTTCTGCGCCGCCCGCTCCATTTCCACCACCATGTCGTGGCCGCCCGGAAATTTTTCAGTTGTCGCGCCATGGAGATGATCGAGCAGCACGTTGCCGTTCTGGTTGTAGTTGGTGTTGTTGTAGCCCGTGCGATCCTCCAGGAGGACATGGCAGTTGATCCCCAGCTTGGCGGCGAAGGCAGCGGTCTGGCGCGCGTGGTTCGATTGTGTCGCGCCTTGGGTTATCACCATGTCGGCGCCTTCGGTCTCAGCTTCGGCCATCAGGAATTCGAGCTTGCGGGTCTTGTTGCCGCCGGTCGAGAGGCCTGTGCAGTCATCGCGCTTGATCCAGAGATCGATGCCAAGCTCTTTCGACAACCGGAGCATCGGCTCCAGGGGCGTGGGCAGATGCGCAAGGTGAAGGCGGGGGAAGTGGGCAAGATGCATTTTTATCGTCGTTTGCTGTGCGGTTAGGCCCGGATACGGGCGAAGTCGGGATCGTAGGGGCAGGGTTGAACGACCCGTGCAGGGATCAGATCGCCGAGCACGTCGATGGTCGTCGCGGTACCGGGAACCGATAGCACCGGAGAAACGAAGGCATAGGCCAGGTTCAAGCCGGTTCGATATCCCCAGGCACCCGAGGTCACAGTGCCGACTACATGTCCTCCGTCCATGACCGAGGCTCCGGGATGGGCAGGCGCGTGCGTGACGTCCAGTTGAAGCGTGACCAGCTTCTTGCGCAGCCCCTCGGCGTGGCGCTCGAGCAAGGCCTCCTTGCCGACGAATTCCGGCTTGTCGAGTTTCACGAATCGCTCAAGGCCAGTCTCGAACGGGTCGAATTCGGTAATTATGTCGGCTTTCCAATGCAGGAATCCCATTTCCATCCGCATCGACTCCACCGCCCGGGCGCCGAAGAGCTTTAGGCCGAAGGCTTTGCCCGCCTCGCGCAGCGCGAGCCAGGCAGCGTAGAGCGAGGCATTGGGCACATGGATTTCATAGGCCAATTCGCCGGAGAAGCTGACACCCATGACCGTCGCCGGGGCAAAGCCGATGAAGCATTCGCGCACGCTGAGCCATGGAAAGGCCTCTTTCGACCAGTCGCCGCGGGAACAGACGGAGAGCACGGCACGCGCATGCGGCCCTGCGATCACCAGGATAGTATGGTCATTGGAGAGGGACCGGATCTGCACATCCTCGCCGGGGCGGATGTGCATGGTCAGCCAGTCCATATCGTGAAACTCGCTGGCAGCAGCAGAGCCGTACCAGATGCGATCAGGTCCGCGGTCGCTGGCGGGCAGGTTGGCGATGGTGGCCTCGCCCTTGACCATGCCGTGATGGTTCAGCAGGTAGCCAAGGCCCACCCGTCCCGGGCGTTTGGTGACGTTGCCGCAGAACATCCGGTCGAGAAAGGTAGGGGCATCGCCGCCGGTGATCTCGAACCGGTTGAAGCCGTTGACCTCGCAGAGGCCGACATTGTCGCGCACATTCGCCACCTCGCCACCCACAACGTCGAAGGTTTCGTCGAAATGGAAGCTCAATGAGGGGTGGAAATCGGGCGCCGGTTTGAAGTAGTCGGCCCGCTCCCAGCCATTGACCACCGTGAACTCGGCTCCTTCGGCCGCAAGCGCCGGAGTGAGCGGCGTCGTCTTCGCAGGCCGTCCGGCGGGGCGGTGTTCATGCGGGAAATGAAACCGGAATTCGTTCTGGTAATCCTCGATCGCCTTCAGTGCGGTCAGTTCGACATTCGCATGCCCGGTGAATCGTCGCGGATCGATGCACCAGGTGTCGTAACAGGCTTCGCCGTGGACGATCTGCTGCGCCAGGAGCCATCCGTGACCACCTCCCTCGCCAAGTCCCGCGCGCAGCCCGATGATGCAGAACGCGTTCCGTTTGCCCGGGATCGGGCCGACTAGCGGCGCGCCGTCGATCGTATAGGTGATCGGGCCGTTGATGATGGAGTGGATGCCCACCTCCATCAGCGCGGGCATACGGGCAAAGGCGCCTTCCAACACGTCGGTGACGCGGTCGAGATCGTCGGGGCAGAGCGCATTGACGAAATTCGGATCGATCCCGTCCATGCCCCAGGTCCTGCAGTCCTGTTCGTAGAAGCCGACCAGCAGGCCATTCTTTTCCTGACGGCAATAGTAATCGGAGATTGGACAGCGCAGGAGCGGCATTCGGTGGCCGGCTTCCTTGATCGCGGGGATCTCTTCGGTCAGGAAATACTGATGTTCCATGGAGACGACGGGGTGATGCACGCCCATCATCGCGCCAACTTCGTTAACGCGATAGCCGCAGGCATTCACGACGATGTCGCAGTCGATTTCGCCCTTTTCGGTATGAACGGTCCATGTATCGTCGCTGTGTTGGGTGAGTCCCGTCACCGGAGTGTGGCGGTAGACCTCCGCGCCGGCCTTGCGAGCACGGCGCGCCAGCGCTTGGCAGAGTTGCGCCGGATCGATGTCGCCATCGAGCGGGTCCCAGAGCCCGCCCAGGAGGTTTTCGGCCGAAATCAACGGGTGGCGGCGGGCGCATTCATCTGCATCGATAATCTCGAACTCCACCCCCATGCCGCGCGCCATCGAGATGAAATGCCGATAGCCCTGCATCTGTGCCTCGGAGTTTGTAAGGCGGATGCCGCCATCGGCGTGGTGGTAGTTGATCGGATAGTCGGGATCGTCCGCCAGTTCCTTGTATAGTGCGATGGAATGACTCTTCAGACCCACCATGGTCTGATGCATGCCGAAATTCGTCACCTGCGCGGCGGAATGCCAGGTTGTGCCCGAGGTCAGTTCGTCGCGCTCAACGAGGACTACGTCACTCCAGCCTTCCCGGGTGAGGTGATATAGGGCCGAGCAGCCGGCGATGCCGCCGCCGATCACAACAACTTTCGTGCGCGTTTTCATTAATCCGGCTCCGTACTGGCGTTGAAGCCAAACAGCGGTTTCCGGCACGCGGGTCAAGTGGGTCGAACCAGTTTCGATGAATTCGCAACTTTATTTCGACTTTCTCTAGCGAAGGAGCCGCTCTGATCCCTGGCCGCAGGCTGAAAACCGCGACCCGGGAGACCTTCGCTAGAGCCTCGGGACATACGGGTCCACGACGCAGTAAGCAGCGATCCGCGCGCGGCTTCGCATCCGACATCCCTGACCGCCTTATGCTTCGGAGGGACTTTCTCCCTCGGCACTGAGCAGGCGAAAGCCTGAAGCCAGCCACGGAGTTTGGCTGGATGCCGGCTCGATCATGTGCCGGGTGATCAGGCGGCGCAGGGTCGTCGCGATCATATCGGTTACATTTTGCGGATAATCGGCGGTGGTGAACAGGGACAAGGTGCGGGCAAAGCCTTTGCTTGGGAAGGGATGCAGCGTCACGCGGTCACTGAACCGCCTGGCCCGAAGGTAGCTGCTGGGCGTGGTGATCGCCCAGCCGCTGCTATCGGCCACCATTGAAATGATCGACTGATTGCTTTCAAACTCGAACCGGTTCGGCAAAGACACCCGCAGGCGGCGCAGATGAGCTTCGATCAGGTTTCCGATGATCAGGTTTCTTGAATAGCGAAGGAACTGAAGCTTGGAGTGCCCGGCCAGGCAACTCTCCGGCGCTTCGGTGCTCGATGTCGGCAGAGCAATGACGAAGGGATCACGTAAAAGCGGATACTCGGTCAATCCGAAAACATCGGTGACCGGACGGGTCGCCACGCCGATATCAAGTTTCTGTTCGGCTAGCAGGCGGATGATATCGAGGCTGGGGCGGGTGTGATGATTGAACGCGCATTTCGGCATCGCCCGCGCCAGAAACCGGGTCAGGTCCGGCGCAATCTCGTTGTCGAAATCGTCGACGATCCCGAACCGCAGTTCGCGGATCTGAGAAAAGTCGCCCGATGTCAGCTCAATTTCGCCGCGTCGGATCAACCTGAGCCCGTCTTCAACATAGCGGGCAAATGTACTGCCTGCGGGCGTGAGGGCCATTGGGCGGCGGGAGTGATCCAGGAGGCTGACGCCCAGGGATTCCTCGACGTTGCGTAAATGGTAAGACACCGTGCTGATTGACATGCCGGTTTCGGCGGCGACTTTGCGCACGGATCCCGATTTTGCGACGAGTTGGAATATTTCCAAACCGCGCAGACTTAGAGTCGTTCGTTGCATTTGTCGCCTCGTACCCCTGTTTTCAATGTATTTCGCCATATAATTTCGAAGTTGTCGAAACTGTAATCCGTCTTTCTGGGAAGTGTTGGTTTTTTTTGGACAGAGTCGCTGAAAATGTTACCAGATGGTCCTGGCGCATATGCCCTACAGGGCTGCGACTCGGAGTTGCGGCCAGCACGACAACAGGGAGTTCAACATGAAATCAATGACCATGAAGATCGCAATGGCGGCGCTCGCCGTCAGTTCGGCGATGTTCGGCGCAAAGCAAGCGGCAGCGGAGAGCATCACCGTAGCCTACTTCCTCGAATGGCCGATGCCGTTCGAATATGCCAAGCAGATGGGCACCTACAAGAAGGAAATGGGTGTTGACATCAATTGGGTCAGCTTTGAATCAGGCGTCAAGATGTCGGCGGCGATGGCGTCGGGCGACGTGCATCTGTCGGTCAGCCAGGGCCTGCCGCCCTTCGTGGTCGCCACCTCGGCTGGGCAGGATCTGCAGATCCTCGATGTGGCCGTATCCTATGCCGACAATGACAACTGCGTCGTGCGCTCGGAGCTGGAGATCGACAAGACCAATGCCGGCGAGCTGGCCGGCAAGAAGGTCGCCGTGCCGCTCGGCACCGCCGCCCATTACGGCTTCCTGAACCAGATGAAACATTTTGGCGTCGACGTTGCGACCATTGACGTGGTCGACATGGATCCGCCCGATGGCGCAGCTGCCATCGCGCAGGGAGCGGTCGACATGTTCTGTGGCTGGGGCGGCTCGTTGCGCCGGGCGCTGGAGCATGGCAACGTGCTTATGACCGGCGCAGAGAAGACCGAACTGGGCATCCTGGTGTTCGACGTGACCTCGGGTCCGGCGGGCTGGGTTGCCGAAAACGGCGACCTGGTGGCCAAGTTCCTGAAAGTCACCGCGGATGCCAATGCGATGTGGGCGGACAAGGCGAACCACGCCGAGATGCTGCCGCTGATCGCCAAGGATGCCGGCATGGACGAGACGGCGGCGATGGAAACCATTGCGACATTCGAATTCCCAACCATCGACGAACAGCTGGGCAGCGCCTGGCTGGGCGGCAACGCGCAGAACTTCATGAAGGGCGTGGCGGACGTATTTGTCCAGGCCGGCAGCATCGACGGTGCGCTGGACACTTATGAGAACGCCGTCAACACCGGTCCGCTGCAAGCCGCCAAAGGCATGTAAGCGAGACAAATCTGCGGCGGCGGGCCCTGCAGCCCGCCGCGACTTGCGCGGTAATCC
>JAJFGM010000767.1 GCA_021776145.1 Kiloniellaceae bacterium
ACCGCCTGCGCCGCGCCGCCGCGCCGCGCCCGCCAGACGGTTAACTTTCCTTCGCTAACCTGTCACCCTGTCCCCGCTGTCCCACCCCGACTAGGTTTGCCGCCATGACACGACTGGACCCCTCGCCCGAGACCTTGCGGAGCCTGCGCGCGCGCCTCGAAGAGCGTCTGGGCGAGCGATATGTCATCAGCGAGCCGGATCAACTCGCCCCCTTCCTTGCCGAGGAGCGCGGCCGCTACCAGGGTGCGGCGCCCTTCGCCATCCGCCCGGGCACGACAGAGGAGGTCGCCGTCGCGGTCAAGCTCTGCGCCGAAGCCGGAGTCGGCATCGTTCCACAGGGCGGCAATACCGGTCTGGTCGGCGGCGGCATCCCGCTTGCGGGCGACGGCGCCATCCTGCTCAGCCTGCAGCGGCTGAACCGGATCCGCCAAGTCGATCCCATCGACTACAGCATGACCGTTGAGGCCGGCTGCATCCTCGAAAACGTTCAACAGGCCGCGGCCGAGGTCGACCGGCTCTTTCCGCTCAGCCTGGGCGCCGAGGGTAGCTGCCAGATCGGCGGCAACATCTCGACCAACGCCGGCGGTATTCATGTGCTGCGCTACGGCAACATGCGCGACCTCATCCTCGGCCTCGAAGTGGTGTTGCCCGACGGCACGCTGTGGGACGGCCTCAAGGTCTTGCGCAAGGACAACACCGGTTACGCTTTGAAGCAGCTTTTCGCCGGTGCCGAAGGCACGCTCGGCATCATCACCGCCGCCACTCTCAAACTCTTCGCGCGGCCACGCGAACAGGTCGTGGCCTTCATCGGCGTGCCCAACCCGGCGGCGGCTGTCGAACTGCTGGCCCGCACGCGCCTGGCCAGTGGCGAGGCGGTTACCGCCTTCGAGTTCATTCCCGCCATCGCCCTCGACTTTCTGGCCAAGCACAATCCCGAGATCGCCGATCCCTTGAGCGAGCGCCACCCCTGGTACGTGCTCACCGAATCCTCGGCGGGCAGTTCGGCGGCGGGCCTGCGAGAGGCGATCGAGACCATGCTGGCCGAAGCCTTCGAAGACGGTCTGGTACTCGACGCCACCATTGCCGCGTCGGAGGCACAGGCCGTCGACTTCTGGAAGATCCGCGAAGTCATGGTCGAAGTGCAGCGCCACGAAGGCGCCTCGATCAAGCACGACATCTCGGTGCCGGTATCGAAGATGCCAGTCTTCCTTGAACAGGCGACAAAGGCCGTCGAGGATCTGGTTCCCGGCATCCGCCCCTTCCCCTTCGGCCACCTCGGCGACGGCAACGTTCATTTCAACCTCAGCCAGCCGCCGGGCGCCGACCCCAAGGCCTATCTCGCGCGCTGGGAAGAAGTCAGCCGCCGCGTCCATGAGATTGCCGTGGGTCTGGGCGGTTCGTTCAGCGCCGAGCATGGTCTCGGCCGCATGAAGGTCGAGGAAAACGAGCATTTCAAGTCGGCGGTCGAAATCGAGCTGCTGCGCAAGCTCAAGACCGCCCTTGACCCGCAAGGCATTATGAACCCGGGAAAGGTCGTCCGACTGTAAAACCGCCGGATCGGCGCGGCGAGCCTGGACTTTTCCGGGCGCTTCTTCGATAGTCCGGGCCCACGCCGCGCGAGGCGACCCCAGGCTCCGCGACGTCGGCCCCTTTTCGCAGTCTTGACGAGGCACCGAGAGACCCCATGAAGTTCAGCAAGAGCGCCATCCGGGTATTGCGCGACTTTCCCAGCGATGCCGAGGTGATCAGCCACAAGTGGATGATCCGGGCCGGCTATATCGTCCAGCACGCCAGCGGTATCTACAGCTTCGCGCCGCTGTTCTTCCGGGTCTACCGCAAGATTTTCCGCATCATCGAGGAAGAGATGGACCGCGCCGGTGCCGCCCAGGTCCAGTTGCCACTGCTGCAGCCGGCCGAACTATGGAAACAAAGCGGGCGCTGGCGCCTCTACGAAGAAGCCAACCTGATGTTCCAATCGGAGGACCGCAAGGGCGCCCTCTTTGGCCTTTGCCCGACCGCCGAGGAAGTCGTCACGGAAATGGCCGATCACCTTGTAACCAGCATCAAGCAGGTGCCTTTCATCGTCTATCAGCAGCACACCAAATTTCGCGACGAGCTGCGGCCACGTTACGGCCTGGTGCGCTGCCGCGAGTTCACCATGATGGATGCCTATTCCTTCGACGTCGACGAAGCCGGACTTGGCGAAGCCTACAAAACCATGGACAAGGCCTATCGCCGCGCCTTCGACCGCTGCGGCCTTGACTATGTCGTTGTCGAAGCCGATTCCGGCGCCATCGGCGGCTCCGCCTCGGAAGAGTTCATGGCCAAAAGCGAAATCGGCGAGGACACGCTGCTCATCGCCGAGGGCTATGCCGCCAATTCCGAACAAGCCGTATCACGGCTCGACGAACTTGCGCCGGAAGAACCCCGGCCCCTCGAAATCGTCGATACGCCCGGTGCCAACACCATCGTCAAGCTGTGCGAAAGCCTCGACGTCGCGGCCAGCCGCACGCTCAAAACGATGATCTACGAAGCAACCTTCGAGGACCGTGTCGAGCCCGTCGCCGTGTTGATTCGTGGCGACAAGGATGTCAACGAGGTCAAACTCCTCAATCACCTGAACTGTCTTAAACTGGTCCTCGCCGCGCCGGAAACGGTCAAGCAGGCGGCTGGCACCGAAGCAGGTTATGTCGGGCCGACGACCTTGGCCAAAGGCCTGCGCGTCGTCGCCGACGAGAGTGTGCGATCGCTGCAGAATTTCGTCGCCGGTTGCGGCGAAAAAGGCAAACACGCCGTCGGCGTCAATCACGGCCGCGACTTTCCGACGCCGGAGTTCATCGATATCCGCCAAGCCATGGCCGGCGAAATCGGCCCCACCGGCCAGCCGCTGGAGTCCTACAAGGGCATCGAGGTCGGACACATCTTCAAACTTGGCGACAAGTATTCGAAAGCCGCCAACGTCGGCGTTACCGACAGCGACGGCAAGTTCCGCCACTTCCAGATGGGCTGCTACGGCATCGGCACTTCGCGTATCGCCGCCGCCATCATCGAACAGAGCCACGACGAGAACGGCATCATCTGGCCGCTGGCCGTCGCCCCCTACGCGCTTCACCTCTTGCCGATGAAATACCAGGACGAAACCGTGCGCAAAGTCGTCGACGACGTCTGCGACGCGCTCGACGCGCGTGGCATCGACTATCTGCTCGACGACCGCCAGGC
>JAJFGM010000768.1 GCA_021776145.1 Kiloniellaceae bacterium
GGCCGCCTGCAGTCCCGCGATACGGCCTTCGATTTCGGCGGCCAACGCGCCGCCGATGCCACCGCCGTCACCGGCCACGGTCAGCCCCTCGATCGCGGTTTCGCCGTGGGCGCCAAGCCGGGGCCGCCAGCAGCGCTGCAATTCATGCCAATCGTGGTCCAGGTTGAGGGACCGGGTGATCTGAACGTTCGGTACGACGCCGATATGAAGCATGAGCGTCGAACAGGGCAGTTCACGGTGTCCGCTTCGACAGTCGAACCGTAGCGCTTCGATTCTGTTTTTACCGATCGCCTTGAGTTTCAAGGCGCCCTTGTAGTGGGGGACCCCCTGCCTGCCGATTTCACGCAGCAGCCGCATGCCTTTGCGCAGATAGCCGCTGGCCGTGAGCGCCGCTGGCAGATGTCGCAGTGCCCGCATGTGGTTGCCGCGCGGGGTGGTATCGACAAGGGCGTCGATCGTCACACCGGCGCGCAGGTATTGCGCGGCGACGAGCAACAGCAGCGGCCCACTACCTGCGAGGATCAGCTTACCTTGCGGAATGAGGCCCGCGGTCTTGAGCAGAATTTGCCCAGCGCCCGCGGCCATGACCCCGGGCAGCGTCCACCCGGGAAAGGGCATCGGCCGCTCCGTCGCACCGGTTGCAACAATTATCTGCTCCGCCTTCAGAACCCGCGAGGTGCCCGTTTGCGTGAAGTAGATCTCTCGCTCCGGCGTTACCTGCCAGACCGTGGCGCCGGTCAGGTGGGTCATGGCGTGAGCGGCCTTTTCCTTCAGCAAGACCTCGCCATATCCATACTCGGGACCGAGTATCTGTTTGGTCGCGCGATCCGCGCGCCCGATACCGCGGTAGATCTGTCCGCCGGCGGCCGCTTGCTCGTCGATCAGAACGACCTCGAGGCCGCAACGCGCGGCCTCGGCGGCGGCAGCCAGACCACCGGGCCCGGCGCCGATGATCGCCAGTTGGACCTGGTCAGTCATGTTCGGCATTGCCGACCTGCCGCGCACCGCGCATGGCTTCGATGCGCATGCCTTCGCGCACTTCGACCATACAGCCTTGCCGGTTTGTTTCGCCGTCGATCTCCACCAGGCAGTCGAAACACACGCCCATCATGCAGAAGGGGCCGCGGTCCGCCCCGCTCACCGGCGTGGTGCGCGTTACGATGTGACCGGCCGCCAACAGGGCCGCGGCCACCGTATCCCCCTCACAGGCAACGATAAGCTGGCCCGCGAAATGGATCGTCACGGGGACGGAGGACCGGTTAGGCAACCTGGCGAAGTTCGAACCGTTTGGCACTGAAGCTTTCCACATAATCGGGTTCCGCGTCACCGGCGATCCACGGCGCCAGTACCTTGTTGTGCACGGCCGCCAAGGTGACGCCGCTGTGACAGGTCACCAGAGAGGCGCCGGGACAACTTGATGACTTGTCGTAAATCGGGTTGCCGTCGGGGCTCATCACACGCAGCGAGCCCCAGGACCTCACCATGCGTAGGCTTGCGAGCAGAGGATAGATCTGTACCGCGCGATGCGCGATCTTCGAGATCACCTGAGGCGTGGAGTCATCATTGAAGCCGACGTTTTCCTTGGAATCGCCGATCTGCACGGCGCCTTCGCCGACTTGCCGGATTTGCACCGATGGGTATTTGAGAAAGGGTCTTACACGTTCACAGATCAAGACCTGCCCACGCAGCGGCTCGACCGGCGCCTTGAGGCCAACCATCGGCGCGAGCGCGGCGTTGCCGAGGCCGGAACACAGAACGACCTTCTCCGCCCGCGTCTCCTTGTCGGTCTCTATGCGAAAACCGGCGCTCAAGGGTTCAATGCGCGCAACGCGGCAGCCATTCTCGATACATCCGCCCGTGCGCTGGAAGGCCGCGTAGAGTGCCCGCAGCAAGTAGAGCGGATTGACGTGTCCGTCTTCCGGGCTGTAGGTCGCGCCGGCGACCTTGGGGCCGATTTCGGGCACGCGTTTGCGCAGTACGTTGTTGCCAAGATATTCGAAAGGATAGTCTCCACCGAGATCTGCGCGGATCGATTCTAGCAGGCGAATGTTTGCTTCCGCCTCTTGCTCCGTCAGATAAATATCGAGACCGCCGGGTTGGCGAAGCTGGACATCGATACCGGCCTCATCGCCAAGTTCGTCGGCGAAGTCCGCCCACAAGGACGCCGACAGCCGCGTCCAGCGGGCATAGTTCGGCATCTTCAGACCTTTGCCTTGCACCCAGACGAGGCCGAAGTTCCCCCGCGATGCGCGGAACGCCCGGTCGCCCTCGTCGAAGACGGTCACCCGGCGGCCGAGCCGTTGCAGGCCAAGCGCCACCGACATGCCGACCAGTCCGCCGCCAATAACCGCAATCTCACTGTCCATCATCTCAATCCCTTGCCGTCTAGTGCGGATCATGTGTAGTCGGATCTGCTCTAGCAGTCTGTCGGGTTTGATCGAACATCCTCGGGCATGTGTTATTTGACTGGGCCTCATACCGCCACGATTTTGTTGAGCCGTTTGCAGTTGTGGGCAAGCGCCACGAGGGTCCACTCCAGTTTGACCT
>JAJFGM010000769.1 GCA_021776145.1 Kiloniellaceae bacterium
AGATCGCCTTCCAGATAGCCCTCCGCGTCGCGAATCGCAAAGACCGCCGAAATCAAATCGTGGCGCACGCCCTTGTCGCGCAGCACGACTTTCAAGCGCTCGGCAAAGAACGCCAACAGATCGACGATGTGTTGCGACACCCCGCTAGTGGATTCCCGTGGTGAAGGGCCCCTGTCGGCTTGCTGCAGGATCTGCATCAACGGCAGACGCAGGCCGTTCTCTACAATCAGCCGAATGACACCCAGCGCGGCCCGCCGCAGGGCGAAGGGGTCTTTCGAGCCCGTCGGCTTCTCGTCGATGCCCCAAAATCCCACCAGTGTGTCGATCTTGTCCGCCAACGCCACAACGACCGAGACCGGCGCGGAGGGACAGAGATCATTTGGACCAAGAGGTGCATAATGCTCCTCAACGGCTTGCGCGACCTCCTTTGCCTCTTCATCGGCCAATGCATAATAGCGTCCCATAACACCCTGAAGTTCCGGAAACTCGCCCACCATGCCGGTCGTCAGATCCGCCTTGGCCAGCCGCGCCGCCGAACGCACAAGGTTTCTGTCGGCACCCGGAACAAAATCGCAAAGGAAATCGGCCAGCGCCTCTACGCGGTCGACCTTGTTATCGAGCGACCCAAGTTTGGCATGGAACACGATTTCGCTCAGTGCCGGTGCGCGGCTCGCCAGGCTTTGTTTGCGGTCTTGATCCCAGAAGAAACGCGCATCCGCCAGCCGTGCGGTCAGGACACGCTCGTTGCCGGCAATGATCGCGGTCCCGCCATCGGCGGTTTCCATGTTGGCGACAAAAATGAAGCGATTGGCAAGTCGGCCCTGTGAATCGAGGACCGAGAAGTATTTTTGGTGCGATCGCATTGCCGTCGACAGTACTTCCGGCGGCAGCTCCATAAATGCGGTGTCAATTTTGCCCATGAGAACTATGGGCCACTCTACAAGGCCAACGACTTCATCCAACAATCCCTCATCTTCCTTAATCGCCAGGTTTTGCTTGGCCGCCAGAGCCTCGGCGGCCCCAACGATCACCGCGCGGCGTTCCTGTGGGTCGACCAGAACCTTGGCCTCTTTCAATTTGCTCGCGTAGTCGTCGCTGTCGATTACGCCGAACAGCCGGGGTGCCAGGAAGCGGTGGCCTTGGGTTTCCGCGGTATACGGCAAGACCACACCACCGAGGTCGAGACCGCCAGGCAAGGCTTTTCCGTCGAAGATCGCCAAAACCGCGTGCAACGGCCGCACCCAGGCAAAACCGTGCACACCACCCCAGCGCATGGACTTGGGCCATCCCAGTCTTTCGACGCTGCCCTGGGTTACTTCGGCCAACACGTCTGCTGTCGCCCGGCCGCGCACCGATCGGACGGCAAAATAAAAGCTGCCCTTGGGTGTCTCGCGAACCTCGGCTTGGTCGACATTCCCGAGGCCATTGGCTTTCAGGAATCCCTGCAACGCCTGATCTGGTGCGCCGACTTTCGGGCCACGTTTTTCTTCGGTTGTGTCGGGCTGCCTGTCGGCCAGCCCATCTATGGCGATAGCAAGGCGGCGCGGCGTAACGAAGGTCTTGGCGCCGCCATGCCGAAGACCGGCCTTGTCCAGGTGATCGACCAGCAAGCGTTGAAGATCGCCGGCGGCGCGCGCCTGCATGCATGCCGGTATCTCTTCGGACAGCAGTTCAAGTAGAAATTCAGCCATGATCCTGCCCCGTGCCGGCGGCGGTCTGGGTAGCAACCCAGGCTTCACAACAGGCCTTGGCCAAATCGCGCACGCGGGCGATGTAGGCTTGCCGTTCGGTGACCGAGATCACGCCTCGGGCATCGAGAAGATTGAATAGGTGGCTGGCTTTCATGCACTGATCGTAAGCCGGCAATGGCAATGGCGCGTTCCGCTTGCGGCCGTATTCAAGGATCTGCGCGCACTCGGCTTCGGCGTCCTTGAAATGCCGGAAAAGAATCTCCGTGGTCGCGATCTCGAAATTATAAGCCGAGAACTCCTGCTCCGACTGCAGGAAGACGTCGCGATAGCGTTTGCCACCCTCTTGCGTGGGCAAACCGTTCCAGTCGAGATCGAATATGCTGTCGACCCCTTGGACGTAACACGCCAGACGTTCCAGACCATAGGTCAGTTCCATCGAGACCGGATTGCAGTCAATGCCACCGACCTGCTGGAAATAGGTGAACTGCGAGACCTCCATGCCGTCACACCAGACCTCCCACCCAAGACCCCAGGCGCCCAGCGTCGGGCTCTCCCAATCGTCTTCGACGAAGCGTATGTCGTGGGCGGCAGAATCGATACCCAGGGCGGCCAGCGAGCCCAGATATAGGTCCTGGCTGTCCGGCGGCGACGGTTTCCAGATGACCTGAAACTGGTAGTAATGCTGCAGCCTGTTGGGGTTTTCGCCATAGCGGCCATCGGTCGGTCGGCGCGATGGCTGGACATAGGCTGCCCGCCAGTCGCCGGGCCCAAGCGCCCTTAACGTCGTCGCCGGATGAAAGGTCCCGGCACCAACCTCCAGGTCGTAGGGCTGCAGGATCACGCACCCCCTCTCGGCCCAATAGTCTTGGAGCTTGAGGATGAGGCGCTGGAAACAGGTCGCGGGGTTCGGGGCCGGAGTGGACATGGTGGCCAAGCTGGACATTGTGGGGCTCTGCTGACGGCCGGATATCATGAACCGGCGCTCTTTGCTGCAGTGCGAAAGAGCGCGCAAACCTTAGACCGCTCCAGGTGCGGAATCAAGTAAACGCCACGTCGGGAGGGCCTGCTCGGATGGCCTGGCGCCGGGTCGTGAGCGGCATGCCAGAAACGCCTAGGCAGGAACGCAATTCGCGTCCGATTGGACTAATAGGGACAGTCGGCGCGGCCGCAGTTGGAGGCGCCATTCGAAGGCAGATAGGCTTCGCATACGGGGCACTGCACCGTCTCCAGGGCCGCCCCCGACCCCGGACGCCGCTTGGCCGCCGGTCGCCCGGCGGACTCCCGCAGCTTTGCCTCGTTGCTTCGGGCTTCCTTGACCCGGCCAAGGAATTTGAAGCCATACCAGACCACGGCCAGGACCGCGGCCAGAACCATAAGCTTGCCGATGGATGGAATTCCGAACATCGGAGTTTTTAGGCCGCGGCTTCGAGCAACGTCAAGCCGTTGCCCGGAAATCGCGCCCCGCCCAGGTCATTTTCCGAGGCCTACGTCGTCTTCGCCGCCAACGTCAAAGGCCGTAACGCGACCACAGAGCACGCTCTTCGGCCGCCGCCAGTAGTGTCGATGCCCAGTCACTTGTTGGATCGGACAGCAGGCCGTTAATAACATTGGGGCCAGTTAAGGCGAATCGTCGTCGCAACCAGCCCGACTGGTCGCCAATCGGCTTGATGTCGACCTTGTCGCCGAACTTGCCGCGCAGCACCTCGCGCAGGTCGCCCTTGGCGTCGGCCAGACCCAGTTCCAAGGCCCGCCCACCGGCCCAGAATTCGCCGCTGAAGAGCCGATCGGGCTCGTTCTTCAGGCGCTCGCCGCGACGCGTTCTGACCCAGTTCTTAAAGGACTCGTGAATTTCCAACTGAATGGCCGAAAGCTTCTCCACATCTTCCGGATCTTCCGGCTTGAAGGGATCGAGGATGCTCTTCTTGGCGCCCGCCGTGTAGATACGCCGCTCGACACCGTAACGGGCCATGAGTTCGGCAAACCCAAAGCCCGCCGCGATCACGCCGATAGAGCCCAGAATCGACGCTTCCTGGACGTAAATTTCATCGCCGGCGCAGGCGAGCCAATAGCCCCCGGACGCGGCCACATCCTCGCAGAATGCCAGAACGGGCACCTCCTTCTCGCCGGCCAGATCACGGATTCGCTTGGCTATGAGGTGCGATTGCACCGGAGACCCGCCGGGGGAATTGATAACCAGGGCCACCGCTTTCAGGCGCGGCAGCTTGAAGGCCTGCGAAATCACCGGCTCCAAACTTTTCATGTTCAGGCCCGGGCGCAAGGGGCTGCCGCCGCCAATCACGCCAGAAAGCCGTATAACGGCGACCCGTGGCGGCGGCTCTTGAAAGCGTTTGATCGGAAGTATTTTTAAGGCGCGATAGATGTCCATACTCGATTAGATACTTACATCCGCTGGGATTACTAGGTATTCGGCAAAAAATTGAGAAACGTCACGATGCAAAAAAACCACCGCTATGGCTTTTCCCAAAGATCCAGAAACCCTCCCTTGCGTAGAACAGCATCGGCCTCCGGCGTGAACCCGTCGCCGGCATGAAGGGTCATACCCGATAGTATTCTCAAGGGACTGGCGACGCCTTTGCGGGCGCTGACGACAAGCCTTTTCGCCGCCGCCCCGTGGCGCGGCCAAAAGGGAAAAACAGCGATGTCGCCGGCTTGGCCGGTCAAGGCGGCCAGCACCGCATCCAGGCGGTCTGCCCGGTGAATGAGGGTCACCTTGCCCTTGCGCCGAACAAGGGAAATCGCCGCATCGATCCAGTCCCGCAGTTCGGCGCCGCACTCGCGGTTGGCAATATCGCGCCGCGGGTCGGGCGACGGGCGATTCTCCTGCGCTGTCAGAAATGGCGGATTGCAGACGACTTGATCGAAACTTCCGGGCTGCAATGCGTCCGGAAGATCCCGCACGTCGCCGCCGACGACACTAAAGCGATCCCCGCAACCGTTGAGGTTTGCGTTCTGGCGTGCCAACTCCAACAAATCCGGTTGGATTTCCAGGCCAACCACAACGACTTCGGAGAGGCGCGCCAGAAGGCACAGGGCGGCGGCTCCAACCCCACAACCCAGGTCGGCGATGCGTTCGCCCGGGGTTGCCGCGATGGCGGCCGCCAGCAGCACCGGGTCGACCCCGGCCCGATAGCCCGACATCGGCTGCAGCAGCTCGACACGGCCATCCAATAACCTGTCACGGCTAGAAGAACCGGCCGCCGTGGTTTCCGGTTCCAAGCCACTCATTCCGCGGTCTCTTCGCCGGCGTCCTTGAGAACCCGCCGGGCGCGAGGGTAATCGTCGTTTGAAACCGCAAGCCTGCGCGGCAAAACACCAAGTGACCCTTCGACAATGCTGGTATGGGTATCGAGAACCAGGGTTTCGATGCCGGCATCGGCCAAAAGCGCCTGCAGCCAGGACAACCGCACAATATCGTTGGTTCTCAGCAACTCTTTCATGGCAAGCCTTTAGCTGCGCTTCGGGGGTCGGGGTTGACCGCGTCCTTGTTCAACCTATGCTGTTTAACAGGGGTCTCTGTCTAGCATCCTTGACGCCGGATAACCATTTCCTCAACGCTGCCGCTGTGATAGGCACCATTCAGATGTGGAATAATGCTAGGTCGAAGCGAGGACTTTAGATTGGCACTCGTCGCGGGAGCGGAAAACCAAAGACTGGCCGAGCCGGAAAATGGCTTGGAAGCCCTGAATGCGCTCGTTGGTGACGACCTCAAGTCCGTCAATCGGCTGATCGTCAAACATATGGACTCACCGGTCGCGCTGATCCCGCAGCTGGCGGGCCACATCATTGCCGCCGGCGGTAAACGCCTGCGGCCGATGCTGACGCTTGCCACCGCCCAGCTCTGCGGCTATCGCGGCGAGCGTCATCTCGCTTTGGCTGCCTGTGTCGAGTTCATTCACACCGCAACGCTGTTGCACGACGATGTCGTCGACGACAGCGACCTGCGCCGCGGCTTGTCCACGGCAAATGCGGTCTGGGGCAACAAAGCAAGTGTTCTGGTGGGTGATTTCCTCTTCAGTCGCGCCTTCCAGCTCATGGTCGCGGACGGCTCCTTGAAGGTCCTCGACGTGTTGTCGAATGCCTCCGCGGTCATTGCCGAAGGCGAGGTCCAGCAACTCATAACGTCCAATAATTGCGAGACCTCGCAACAGGAATATCTCGAGGTCATATCAGCGAAGACGGCCGCCCTGTTCGCCGCCGCCTCGCGCATCGGCGCGGTCGTCGCCGAAAGGCCCGAGGCCGACGAAGCGGCTCTAGATTACTATGGCCGGAATTTTGGCATTGCCTTTCAACTCGTCGACGACGTCCTCGACTATTCCGCCTTGCAGACCACGCTCGGCAAAACCATCGGTGACGACTTCCGCGAGGGAAAAATCACTCTGCCGGTTGTCCTCGCCATCAGTCGCGGCTCCTCCGAGGAGCGTTCCTTTTGGCGGCGTTGCCTGGAAGATATGGAGCAAGGACCCGAGGATCTGGACCATGCCGTAGCCTTGATGGACAAGCACGGCGCCTTGACCGAATCAATGGAACGCGCGCGCCACTACGGCCGGATTGCTCGTGAAGCACTCGACGTCTTTCCGGACTCCGAGGTCAAGACCGCTTTGACCAACGTCATCGGATTTTGCATCGAACGGGCTTACTGACAAAGGCCACAGGCGGCCCCTGTCCCTGAGCCTTGCTCCGTCGACCTTCCGTCTGCCCATTCAGGCCCCACCTGGGACGTTCTCACCAGAGGCTAAGGCTGCCTGGATAGCGCATCTTCCATTGTTTCGCGCTCCCGCAACGCCAACGCCCTGCACCAAGCCACGATAGCCTCCGCCTGCTCAAGCGGCGCAACACGGAAAATGCTCGAAAGGTTCGACGAACAGCGGGCGATGCTTGCCGTCTCGTGCGCCAATAACAACGTTCGCGTCTTGCGGTCTTCCAGGGCGCGGGCGACGTCAACTCCTGCGGCAACCGTGCCTTCTGCGCCGGCGCAAGCGCCAAGCAGCGGCGACAGCACCACAAGCAAGGCCAGCGCTCGGACCGTCGGCCCTTCCAGACCCGCAACCCTGGCCCGCAGGATGCGGCCAAGGAGGCGGGCGGTATCTACCACATAACGCGCCACCAAGGCCGCAAGCGGCCCGTAGTAGACGAGGCTTTCCGCGTCGATGTCCCCAGCATCAACCAGAAACCCCGTGGCGGCCACGGCGATTATGCCGGCCGGACCATCGGTCCAGGCTGCCGCGACGACCATTTCACGGGGGGTGACAATGGTCTTCTTGCTTTTCATCACTCCATCTCCTCAATGTGTGCGCGTGCAAGCGCAATGAACGTCTCGGGCTTTCCGGCGCCGGCCCGGGTGTTGAAATGGTCTTTCCAATAGTCCGCTAATCCGCGGGCGTCGCCCGCCGCCGGCAAGGGCTCGGGGCGGCGCCAATAGATCAGCCGGCAAATCGCCGTGGCGTAGCGAAGATTTGAGATCAGTTGTGCGTCGCGGCTCGGCCAACACGCCAAAAGGCGATCGGCGCGGCGGCGTAGGGGCGCCTTGGATTTCCGCGCCAGGTAGCGGCGGACCGAAGCGTGCGTAGCCGGTTCGATTTGATAGAGGCCCAACGCCGGCCCGCCGCCGATCTGGCACAGATAGGCCAAATCGGACTCAACCAATGCCGTGGCTACGACAAGCTGCTCGGCAGCCTCCGACCACAAGCCGATGTCTTCCAGCGTCGGGCGGACAACCTCCTTGCGAAACTGATCGGGGTCCAGCATTACCGCCCACCCGCGCGCGACAACTGCCGCTCGATGCGCTCGAGCAAGACCTCCAGCCGCGCCAGGCGCTCGGGCACCGACTGCCAATGGCTGACTTGCGCCTCCAGCGAAGTCACCCGCTGTTCGAGTTTGCCGTAGAGCACACCGAAGCCAACGAGCTGGGACACGACAACCAACAGCATGACGACATTGACGCCCTTTTCGATATGCCAGCGCTCGCTCACGCCCCCTCTCCCTTCACTGTCGGCGGCTTGCCGCGCCAGCCCTCGCCGGCCGCCACGATGCAGCTCATGCCGGCGGGCGTGGTGACGACGATGGTCCAGGTGGCGCCATCGGCGCTGGTCAGCACCTCGACCAGTGCACCCATCTTGTTGATTCCCATCGCCACCGGCGCCTCCCGGTAGCGGGCGGCAAGCAGTTCGATCACCCGGTCGCGCGGTTGGCAGGGGGGCTGCGCCGCGGCCGCAAACGGCCACAAAAAAACCGCCACGAGGGCGGCTGTGAAAAGCATGCGCATGAGGTCTCCTAGGTCTTGATGATCCAGCCGATGGCCAGGAACGGCGGCATGGTGGCAAAGGCTTCGCCACTGCCCATGGCCGCGGTGGTTTTGGTCTGGTTGCCGGTCACGCCGGTATCGTTGCCCCAGCCGACCGTACCGCCCTGGTTGGAACCGAAGGTTGCCGGCAAGGTGATATCCAGCGTCTCCGCCGGCAGTTGCGCCTTGGTCAGGGTGTGCGTCTCGCTGCCACCGGCATCGGCCAAGGTCCGCGCCGTCAGGCCAGCACCGCTGCCTTCGCCGATCATGGCGCGGCCGCGGCAATCCGGCAGGTTAAAGGTGGTCGACCCGTCGCCGACGCCATAGGTTGTACCGAGCGCCGCGAACAGCGTCGCATAGGTCGTCCTGCTAACCGCCGAGCCGTCGCAATTGAGGAAGCCCGTCGGCGTGCCCGAAGGACCGTAAGGCAGCATCGTTCCCGTCGGCACGCCGATCCCCGAGGCGTTTGGGTCGACCGCCAGATCGCCACCATCGTTCTGCAGGCCGGTGCCGATGCCGAGATCCGCGGCAGCGCCCAGGCCCTTGACGGCACCGCTGGCAATGCTGGGGTTCGAGACCGCCGCCGCCCCCACGGCCACCGCTGATATGCCGGCGGTGATGGACCCGCTATCCAGCGTCACGGTCACCGTGGTTACGGTCACATAAGCAGATGTCGCAATGGTGCCGTAGAGAGCGCTGGTATCGGCGATCCGGATGCGCCGGCCGGCTTCATAGGTCTCAGTCTGGTCGCCCGTGACGGTAAAGCTTGTCGAGCTTACAAACGTCGGCGTATGGCCGAAGTCGAGCCATTCCGACGCCTCGTACCAAGC
>JAJFGM010000770.1 GCA_021776145.1 Kiloniellaceae bacterium
TTCCCACAGCCACCAGACAACGGAGCAAAAATCATGGCCATCATCAAAGGCAGCATCTTCAACGGATTTTTCGGCGAGAACCTCTACGGCACCAACGCCGCCGACAGCATCTACGGCTACGGCGGCAGCGACACCATGTTCGGCTTCGGCGGCAATGACTCGATCTATGCCGGCACCGGCAACGACTATGCCTATGGCGGCTCGGGCAACGACTACATCGACGGCTGGGACGGCAACGACACGCTCTATGGCGGCTCCGGCAACGACACGCTGCTGGGCTGGTACGGCGCCGACAAGATCTATGGCGGCTCCGGCAACGACACCATCTCCGGTGAGCAGGACAACGACAGCCTCTATGGCGGCCTCGGCGACGACAGCGTCTACGGCGGCTCGGGCAACGACTATGTCGATGGCGACGACGGCAACGACAAGCTCTATGGCGGCTCCGGCAACGACACCCTCGACGGCTGGAACGGCAACGACACGCTCTATGGCGGCAGCGGCGACGACAGCCTGCTCGGCTACAGCGGCAACGACGTGCTCAAGGGCGACAGCGGCAACGACAAGCTCTATGGCGAAAGCGGCAACGACACCTTGATCGGTGGCAGCGGCGCCGACGCGCTCTATGGCGGCAGTGGCATCGACACGGCCAGCTATGCCGACGCCACCGGCGCCGTCTACATCAACCTCGGCAACGGCCAGGGCTACTGGAACGACGCCCAGGGCGATACCTTGAGCAGCATCGAGAACGTCACCGGCAGCAACTACAACGACTTCCTCTACGGCAACAGCGCCAACAACGGCCTTTATGGCGGCAACGGCAACGACACCCTCGTCGGGTATGACGGCAACGACAGCCTCAGCGGCGGCGCCGGCAACGACGGGCTCTACGGCGGCAACGGCAACGACCAGCTCTATGCCGGAAGCGGAAACGACTATGCCTCGGGCGGCGCCGGCAACGACTATATCGACGGCTGGACCGGCAACGACAACATCTACGGCGGCGACGGCGACGATACCCTGCTCGGCTACAGCGGCGACGACACCCTCAACGGCGGTGCCGGCAACGACAAGATCTACGGCGAAAGCGGCAACGACGAGCTCAAGGGCGAGGCCGGCAACGACTGGCTCTACGGCGGATCGGGCAACGACAAAATCGGGGCCGGCCACGGCGACGACATCGCCTACGGCGGGACCGGGCACGACCAGATGTGGGGCAGCTTCGGCAACGACACGCTCTACGGCGGATCGGGCAACGACCAGATCAAGGGCGGCCAGGGCAACGACGCGCTCTATGGCGGCGCCGGCGCCGACACCCTGACCGGTGGTGCCGGAGCCGACACCTTCTACGCCACCGCCGGTGAAGACACCATCACCGACTTCAACGCGGCCGAAGGCGACACCGTCGTCTGGGTCTGACAGCACAACCCCCAACCCTCCCGATCCGGGTACGCCGCTTCCCCCTCTCGGCGGCGCATCCCCGGAACTGGGAGGTCCTGAAAGGCACGGCCCTCCCCTAGGTCGTGCCTTTCTTTTTTTGCGCGGAATTGGCCGGGATTACCTTGCGGCTGGCGCGGCTGACTCGTCGCCCGTTTTGTCGTCGCCGCCTGTTCGCGGTCTCAGCAGCCAGGCGAAAAACGCGGTGGCGGCGAGGGCGCCGAGGCATTGGGCGATCACGAACCCCGGCACATCGGGCGGGGCGATGCCGCTGAAGCTGTCGGTGAAGGCGCGCGCCAAGGTGACCGCCGGGTTGGCGAAAGACGTCGAGGCGGTGAACCAATAGCCGGCAGTGATGAACAGGCCGACCGCGAATGGCACTGCATCCGGCCGCCAGCGCAGGGTGCCGAGGATGGTGGCGACCAGGCCGAAGGTGGCGACGGCTTCGGAAAACCACTGTGCCGGCCCGCTGCGCGCATGGCTCGAAACCTGCAGCAGTTCTTGCGCGAACATGACATGGGCGGCGAGGACGCCGGTCAGAGCGCCGACCACCTGGACGGCGACATAGGCGAGCGCCAGGCCAAAGGGGATTTCGCGCCGGAGCAGAAAACTCAGCGTCACCGCCGGGTTGAAGTGGGCCCCCGAGATCGGCCCGAAAATCAGGATGAGGACGACCAGCATGGCGCCGGTGGCGAGCGTGTTGCCGAGCAAGGCGAGGGCAGCGTTCCCGCCGGCAAGGGTCTCGCCCATGATGCCCGAGCCAACCACCGTTGCCAGCAAAAAGGCGGTGCCGAGGGCTTCGCCGGCAAGGCGGCGCCCGTTGTCGAACTGCATCCTAGGTTTCCGTCGTCAGTTGTTGCGGCGTGGTAGCTTGGGTGGGCCAAAGGTTCTGCAGCAGTGGCGCGCAGACCTGCGGGCTGCCCTGGCAGCAGTCCTCAATCAAAAATGCGAGCAGCCTGCGGATGCCGCTGAGGTCGGCGGCGTAGATGATCGAGCGGCCGCGACGTTCGGAGCGCAAGAGACCAGCACGCGAGAGGATCGAGAGCTGAGCCGAAAGGGTGTTGTGCGGCACATCCAGGACCTGGGCGATCTCGCCCGCCGCCATGCGGCCGCGGCGCAACAGCAGACGAAAGACATCGAGGCGGCTTTCCTGGGCCAGCGCTGAAAGTGCGTCGAGAGCTGTCATTTTGTCCATATTTCCAGAATTATCGACATTACGGATTGGCGTCAAGTCTATCCAGACTGGTTCCGCGGTCCGCTCCAGGATTTGCCATGTAGGGCGCCGAAGGTGTTAGACTCCGCGCGTATTTTTCAGTTGCCGCCAAAACGAGACGCGCTTGCCCCGCACCTTTGCGAAGACGTTCGAGTGGCGCTTTGCCTGTCCGCCAGAGGCGATCTGGCCGGCCCTGGCCGATACCGCGCGTTTCAACGAAGCCGCCGGTCTGCCCAAGCACGACATCGACGAAGTGACGCAGGCTGACGGTTCGGTGCGATTTTTCGCCGAGGCACGTATCGGACCCTTCGCGATCGCCTGGGAGGAAATCCCGGTGGAATGGGTCAACGGCGAATGGTTCCGCCATCTACGCGTCTTTTCCAAGGGTCCGGTCCGGCGGCTTTGCGCGACCCTGCGCTTGGAATCGGATGGCCAGGGCGGCAGTCTTGGGCACTATCTGCTGGAGGCCGAGCCGGCCAATCTGTTCGGTCTCGTGATTCTCTCGACGCGCTTCTTCCCCAACACTGAAGCCAACTTCACGCGCCTGGCGCGTGGCGCCGAGGCCTGGGCCCTGGGACAGGCGGCGCGCCCCTATCCGGCAAAAAAGGAGATCTCGCAAGGCGCGCGCGCGCGTCTCGATGCGATTCTCGAGCAGATCGAACGCTCGCCCAATGGGCATGGGTTGGCGGGCCGGCTGGCGGACTGGATACTGGGCGCGCAGCAGGTCGATCTGACG
>JAJFGM010000078.1 GCA_021776145.1 Kiloniellaceae bacterium
TGGATTACCATACGGTCGCCGCAGGTTTGGCGAATTGCCTCGATCGCCGCCCGGTAGCGTTCGACGTCCAGGCTGTGGCCACCGGCTTCGTCGCGCACGTGCAGGTGAATCATCGCCGCTCCGGCTTCCGCGCAGGCCGCCGCGGTGGCGGCCAGTTCGGCCGGCGCAATAGGCAGCGCTGGGTGATCGACCTTGCCCTTGCGCGCGCCGTTTGGTGCGACGGCCAGAAGCAGCGGCGCCTCCAGCGAGCTACCGCGGTCGGTCATTTTGCGATGTCCTGCAAGGCGCCGTCGATCGACGTCGCAAGCCGGTTGACGATATCCTCGATGTGGTGGCTCTCGACGATGTAAGCCGGCGCCAACAGAATGTGATCGCCCTTCCTGCCATCGACGGTCCCACCGCCGGGGTAACACAGCAGGCCCTCGCTCATGGCGCGTTTCTTGATCGCGGCGTTGAGCTTGAGGGACGCTTCAAAGGGCTCTTTGCTGCCTCGGTCGGCGACCAACTCGATGCCGACGAACAGACCGCGGCCGCGCACGTCGCCGACGGCATGGTGGTTGCCGAAGCGCGCGTCCAGGGCAGCGCGCAACTCGGCGCCCCGATCGCGCACATTGGCCAGCAGATCCTCGTCTTCGATCACCCTCTGTACCGCCAGCGCGGCGGCACAGGCCGTGGGGTGGCCGATGTAGGTAAACCCGTGCTGAAAGGCGCCGCTGCCCTGTTCGATGGCCTCGTAGATGGACTTGTTCACCATGACGGCGCCGATCGGCTGATAGCCGGCACCGAGTCCCTTGGCACAGGTCAAAAGGTCCGGAACCACGCCATCCTGCTCGCAGGCAAAAAGCGTCCCCGTCCGCCCCATGCCGCACATAACCTCGTCGAGGATCAGCAAGACGCCGTATTTGTCGCAAATCTCGCGGATACGCTTGAAATAGCCCGGCACCGCCGGCACCACTCCGGCGGTCGCGCCGACCACTGGCTCGGCGAAAAAGGCGGCCACCGTTTCCGGGCCGAGACGCAGGATCTCCGCTTCCAGCTCGTTCGCCGCGCGTTGTCCGTAGGCTTCGAGGCTTTCGTCGGCGCGTTGGTGGCGGTAGGCGTAGCAAGGCGCGATATGGCTGGTTTCGATCAGCAGCGGTTCGTAGGGCTCGCGGCGCCACATGTTGCCGCCCACCGCCAGGGCGCCAAGCGTATTGCCATGATAGCTCTGCAGCCGGGCAATGAATCGATGCCGCGCAGGCTGGCCCGCTTCCAGAAAGTACTGGCGGGTCAGCTTCATGGCGCTCTCATTGGCTTCGGATCCACCGGACACGAAGTAGACCCTATCCAGGCCCGCCGGCGCCCGTTGTGTCAGGTGGTCGGCCAACTCCTCCGATGCCTGGTTGGTGAAGAACGCCGTGTGGGCGTAGGGAAACTTGTCGAGTTGATCCTTGATCGCCTGGATCACCACGGGATGGCTGTGGCCGAGACAGGAGACCGCGGCGCCACCCGAGGCGTCGAGATAGCGATTGCCGTCGCTATCGACCAAGTAGGGACCGTCGCCCTTGGCCGCGGTCGGATAGCGGACTTTGGTATGGCGGTGAAATACGTGGCTCATGGCTGCGGCATCCCGGTTCCGGAGGTCAAACAATCGGATCTTGTAAAGGAACGACCACTCAACAATTGATTGCGGTGTCTTTCAAGCCCCGAATTGCGGCTCGGAAATGGGCCGCCGAAACATGCCGACAATTCTTGCGGCGCCGGCACCCACCGTGCCCACGGCCGAAATAGGCGGTTGCGATGCTTGCTTGCAAGTCTCGAACTCGTTACACCGATTCATCGCTCTGGGTGCACGGAGCGGCGCAACCCTGCCGCCGGCTGTTTGATGGCAAGCCGACGCTTCCATAGGCTGCGCGGCCCTGGCCGCAATACAGGGCGCGCCACAAAGGATGTGAAGTTCATGGACCTGAAAGAGCACATTCGTTCAGTCCCGGATTTCCCTAAACCAGGAATCCTCTTCTACGACATCTCGACTTTACTGGCGCACCCCAAGGCGTGGTCGACGACCGTCGATCGTTTGGCCGAATCGGTCTCGCCGCATCGTCCCGATGTTCTGGCCGGCATCGAATCACGCGGCTTCCTCGTCGCCGCGCCGTTGGCGCTCAAGCTCGGGCTCGGCTTCACCATGGTCCGCAAGAAGGGCAAGCTTCCGGGCAAGACAATTCCCTTCACCTACGACCTCGAGTACGGCACCGATACCATCGAAATCCAGGCCGATGCGGTCGCGCCGGGGCAACGTGTTGTGCTGCTTGACGATCTGCTTGCCACCGGCGGCACCATGTGCGCCGCGGTCGAGTTGCTGCGCGGCGCCGGCGCCGACGTGCGCGGCGCCTCCTGCATCATCGAGCTTTCCTTTCTCAAGGGACGCGACAGGCTCGACATTCCGGTCGAAACACTGATTGTCTATGACGACTGAGATGATCGCCAGTTCGCCAGACGCGCCGCACTGTTCCAGCAGGACGCCGCACCTCTAAGGCCCTGATTCCAAGAGGGACGACGATCCCGAAACAATACGACCGGGAATCCGGAACCGATGGCGACGTCACTCAAGCGAACGCTCTATCAGATTCTCGAGACCGCGCATCCGAACGATCGCCTGAGCTGGCTCGTCGACTGGGCGATGGTGTTGCTGATCATCGCCAATGTCGCGGCCGCAATGCTCGGCACGCTCACACAGGTTCGGGCGCGCTACGGTGTCTGGCTTGACGTCTTCGAGTTGGTCTCGGTCATCATCTTCACGCTTGAGTACATCACCCGTCTGTGGGTCAGCACCGAGCATCTGCCTTTGGCCGGCTGGAGCCCCATACGGGCGCGACTGCGTTACGCCGTCAGTCCTTACGCGATGATCGATCTCATCGCCATTCTGCCTTTTTACGTCTCGCTCTTCATGCCGGCGGCGGACCTGCGCATACTCCGCCTCTTCCGCTTGCTGCGGCTCTTGAAACTGATGCGCTACTCGCCGGCGTTGGCCACTTTGGGTCGCGTGCTGATTGACGAGCGGCGAGCCCTCGGCGCGGCTCTGCTCATCATGTTCGCCCTTTTGATGATCGCCGCCACGGCGATGTATTATGCCGAACGCACCGTCCAACCCGAGGCCTTCGGCAGCATTCCGGCCGCGATGTGGTGGGGCCTGGCGACCCTGACCACGGTCGGCTATGGCGATCTTGTGCCGATAACCGGGCTCGGCAAGGTAATCGGCGGCATGGTGATGATTTTCGGACTTGGCATGTTCGCCCTACCCATCGGTATTGTCGCCTCCGGATTCGCCACCGAGATCCATCGCCGCGACTTCGTCGTCACCTGGGGCATGATCGCCCGCGTGCCGCTCTTTGCAACACTCGACGTACTGTCGGTTTCGCGCATCACCAATCTCCTGCGGTCACGCCTGGTACAGCCGAACACGGTGATTCTACGTCGCGGCGACCCAGCCGGGGCGATCTACTTCATCGCCGCCGGCGAAGTCGAGGTCGACGCCGCCGAAGGGCCCATGCGTCTGCGCGAAGGCGATTTCTTTGGCGAGATTTCCGTGTTGCGGGATGCCCCTCGCTCGGCCACGGTCCGCTCGGTGACCCGCTGTCGCTTGCTGGAACTCGGCGCCGAGGATTTTCGCGAATTGATCGAGATCGATGGCGACCTGCGCGACGCCGTGACAAAGGTCGCCGAGAGCCGCCTCAATGAGTCCCATCCCACGTAACCGCTGGTGCTGGAAAAAGCGGGCCGCACAACTGTCTTCTTGTCGACCGGAGGGCTATTCCACCGTGAATGCCTCGGCCAAAGCCAGCAAGCTCATGTCGGTTCCGCGCGATCCGATCAATGACAGGCCGACGGGACAACCCCTGTAACTGGCCAGCGGCAAGGTCACTTGAGGCAGCCGTGCCATGCCGGCGATGGCGGTCAAACAAATCACCCGGCCGCGATGCTCGAGCACGGCTTCCGCCGAGGCGGTAATCTCCGGCGCAATGCCCGGAGCCGTCGGCAGGCAAAGCACTTGCCCGTCCGCCAGCAACGCGTTCATGCGCGTGGTGAAATCGTCGCGCATGGCCTCGGCCAACCTTGCATCGTTGGCATCAATGGTTCGCGCCCACTCGAAACGCTCGGCGACACCGGGGCCGAAGGTCGGCCGGACCTCACGGATCCAGTCGCCGTGCGTCTGCCAAACCTCCCGGCCTTGGATCGTGCGAAACCGCAGCATCAGATTTTCCAGGCCGCCGGATTGTCCCGCGACGGCCACTGCTCTCGACTTTCCGAGGCGGGCTTCCAGCGCTTCGACAACAGGCGCAAGCACGGCACGAACCGGCGCTTCGACAAGCGCGAAGGCGTCTTCGGCCAACAGCATGCCCTTTGGCTCGGGTGCATCCGCCGCCGACTCCGCGAAGAGGGCTTCGCCGACGCGACGCAGAATCGCGGCCTCGCGGGCAAACCAGCCGATCGTATCGAAACTGCCCGCCAGAGGCATGACACCGGTCAGCGTCAAGCGATCGTGACTCGGCCGCAAGCCATACAAGCCGCAATAGCTCGCCGGTATACGAACCGAACCGCCGGTATCACTACCAAGCGCGGTGTCAACCACACCACCCGCAACTGCCGCCGCCGAACCGCAAGACGACCCACCCGGAATGCGGCCCGGGGCGTTGACGTTACAGGGTGTGCCGTAGTGGTGGTTCTGGCCGTTCAAGCTGTAAGCCAGTTCGTCGGTAATCGTCTTGCCGCGGAAGTCCGCGCCGGCGTCGAGCAGGGCCGCAACGGCCGGCGCGTGCGACACCGCTGCCGCATGCGTGCGCGCCCAATCGGGATTGCCGCATCCGGTAACCTCGCCGGCAATATCGAAGATATCCTTGGCCGCGAAGGTCAGACCCTCTAGCGCGCCCCCCGCCTTGCCTGAGAGGTGCAGGCTGCCGCCGGGCACGAAGGCGCCCAAACTATCCGACATCGGAGCGCCGTCTCCGCCCTGGCCGCTTTCGTCGACCGACTGTCCGATCATTTGAGTTTCCCCTCGAGCCCAAGTTTGAAATTCGCCGCGCCGTCAAGCACCGGTCTTTTCGACTTCCGGCTCCACTGTCTCGTCATCGTCGCCATTCGGATTGTGTTTGCGGCGGATAATGATGTCGCCGTTCTCGAGCACTTCGGGCAGCTCATATTGTGGAATCATTTCGATAAAAAGATTGAGCGCCCGCAACATGCGCTCGAGGCCCTCGCGGGCAAGCTCGCTGGGCGATCCGTCATCCTGCGAGTCTTGCGCCCAGGCCTGCGAAGAGCCGCCGGCAAGAGGCGCCGAATACAAGATCACCGACAGCAAGCTAACCGCCACGAATTTGAATTGCATGCGCATCGCTCCTTTTGCTGAGCTCGGGCCCGCTGGGCCTGCACCTCCGTCGCATTCCAGCGATCGGCCAAACAGTAGCCCTCCCGTCATAGTCTTGCTGGTAAATCGTGGCAAGACTGAGGCTGGCAGCTTCGCGGCCCGAATAGCGCGGTGCGCGACCGGCGGCATCTCGCAATGCTGGTCACCTGAATCCAAACTCCATATCATCGCGTATCGGATACGGCAGGGCACGAAGGAGCGCCGCAGGATGTCTCAAGAACTCGCCTTGATGAGCGCCAGCGACATGCTCGCCGGATATCGAGACGGCAGCCTCTCGCCGGTCGAAACCACCAAGGCCGCGCTTGCCGCCATAGACAATCACAACGCCGCCTTGAACGCCTTCCTCCTGGTCGACGAAAAGGGCGCGCTCGCCGCCGCCGCAGAGTCGGAACACCGCTGGCATTCGAAACAGCCCAAGGGCCGTATCGACGGCGTGCCAACGTCGATCAAGGACATCCTGTTGACCAGGGGCTGGCCAACCCTGCGCGGCTCGAAAGCCATCGACCGGGATCAGGCCTGGGACGAGGACTCGCCCTGCACCGCGCGGCTGCGCGATCACGGCGCCGTCCTGATCGGCAAGACGACAACACCGGAATTCGGCTGGAAAGGCGTCACCGACTCGGCGCTCTGCGGCATTACCCGCAATCCCTGGAACCCGAAGCTGACGCCCGGTGGTTCCAGCGGCGGAGCTTCGGCCGCCATCGCCAGCGGCATGGGCGCCTTGGCCATCGGCACCGACGGCGGTGGATCCATCCGCATCCCGGCCGCTTTCACCGGCATCTTCGGGCTCAAGCCGTCTTTTGGGCGCGTCCCGGCCCATCCGCTCAGCCCCTTTGGAACGGTCGCGCATCTCGGCCCGATGACACGCTGCGTCACCGATGCCGCGCTCATGCTCAACGTATTGGCCGAACCGGATCCGCGCGACTGGTATGCCTTGCCCTACGACAATGCCGATTACACCGCCCGCCTCAATGATGGCGTAAAGGGGCTTCGAATCGCCTTTTCACCCACCCTTGGCGGCCACACGGTCGACCCCGAGATCGCAACTCTGGTCGCCGCGGCGGCGCGGCGCTTCGAGGAACTCGGCGCGCTCGTCGAAGAGGCCGAACCGGAACTCCGCGACTGCGACTCCACCTTCCGCGTCCTTTGGTTCGCCGGCGCCGCCAATCTGCTCTCGCGGTTTGACGACACGGCGCGGGCGCTCATCGACCCGGGCTTGCGAGAAGTCGCCGAACAGGGCCGGCAGTTCTCGTTGCTGGATTATCTCGCCGCGGTTTCGCGGCGCGAGGCCATCGGCGTCGAAATGAACCGATTTCATCAGACCTATGATCTCTTGCTGACCCCGGCCTTGCCGATCCCCGCCTTCGAAGCCGGGCTCGAGCAACCGCCCGGCGACGACCCGGATCGTTGGGTCAACTGGACTCCCTTCTCCTACCCTTTCAATCTCAGCCAGCAACCGGCGGCTTCAGTGCCCTGCGGACTGACCGCCGCCGGGCTGCCGGCCGGGCTGCAGATCGTCGGGCCGTCCCATGCCGATGCCTTGGTATTGCGCGCGTCGCGCGCCTATGAAGGATTGCGGCCTTTCGTCATGCCCACGTTATGACAGTGGGGTCGGCGAAAGGCCTGCGACTTGGCGCTTGCTACTTGGCGCCTGTTACCACGCCATGACGAGGCGGTCGCCGCGAACCTCGTAGCTCTCGAGGCGGCCGAGAAAGCTCATGCCGAGAAGCGAAATATCCATCGGCGCGCCATTTATGCTGGCATGCACGTCGTCCAGTTCGATGGCCCCAATGCGCAGTTTGCGCAGCCGAACCGGCGCCGCCCGGATTTTTCCGTTGGCAGTGTTGAAGACTTCGCTGTAGTTCAGATTTGCGAGATCGTACCCCAGCCGTTGCGCATCGGCCGGGCTAAGCGCGACGCTGCTGGCGCCGGTATCCACGAGAAAGCGGATTTGCGTGCCGTTCACTTCGGCATACACCAGGAAGTGGCCGCTGGAATCAGCTCTCAACATGACCTCGGTGCCCGAAGTCGCGGATTTCGAGACACGGCGTCCGGTCTCGTTCATCGCGGATTGGTTCGTCGATTTGGCCGGCGCTGCGGCACCCTCGAAATCGATGCTGTTGTTGTCGGAA
>JAJFGM010000771.1 GCA_021776145.1 Kiloniellaceae bacterium
GTGGCCGGGTCAATCCCTTGCCGGGCGCCAACCTGCCGCTGGCTACGCTGGGCACCTTCATTCTCTGGATGGGCTGGTTCGGTTTTAATGGCGGTTCGCAACTGGCGCTCGGTTCGGCGTTGGACGCCGCCGCCATGGCGATCGTTTACGTCAACACCAACCTTGCCGCCGCCGCTGGAGTCATGGCCGCCATGGCAATGACCCAGATGCTCTATAAGAAGATCGACCTCTCCATCACTCTCAACGGCGCCATCGCGGGTCTGGTGGCGATCACCGCCGGACCGGACTTGACCAGTCATGCCTTGGCTCTGGTGATCGGCGGGGTCGGCGGAGTTCTCGTTGTCATTGCGATTCCCCTGCTGGACAGATTGCGCATCGACGATGTCGTCGGGGCGATTTCCGCGCATCTTGTGGCTGGCATCTGGGGCACGCTGGCGGTCGGCATTTTTGGCGGAGCGTCCTTGCTGACGCAGATCCTCGGCATTTGCGCGGTGGGCGCCTTCATGGTTGTGACCAGCGGCATCACATGGCTGTTGCTGAAATTGGTATTCGGCATTCGCGTCGCCGAGGAAGAAGAAGAAATGGGCCTCGATCGGGCCGAACTGGGCATGGAGGCCTATCCGGAGTTCGGCCGCGGTTCGCAGACTTTCTAACCTGACAACGGATTGATGTCGCAGCGGACACAAATTCGCAGCCGAACCTCTGGCCGTTAGACGCGCTTTTCGTAGACCACGTCCCCGGCAGACCTCCTGCCGGGGATTTCGTTTGCGCGCTTTTCAAGTCGAACGTGCCCACCAATTTGGACAATCTTTCTGTGTCGCTTGAACCGAACTTCTCAACGCGTTAGAATCTATCGGATTTTATCCCACAGCCGATTCGTGGCCGATGTTTGGCGGCAATTTGCCAGGGCCGCTTCGAAGGTTCGCTACATGACGGCAAGGCGTAAGGCCGAAGACGCGGTTTCAACTTTCCAGCGCGGGTTCCGTATAGCTGACGGGACCTCGCCGCGACGTACACACGAACTTCGGGCCGCGAACCGCGCCTTGGAAAAACCTTATTCCCGGTGCGATTAAGCCCGGGAATCGACATTGGCCGGGCCAAGACTGGGCTTCGGCGATGACCGGGAAGGAGAAGAAGGATGGCGACTAGGGAAAGCACCATGGGCGCCAGCCGTTCGACGCGCTCGCAACTCTTGCCCAGCGGGACCGGTGCCTTCTTTCGCCAACGGCTTTGCGAAGCTGCCGGGCTCGGGCTCGCCCTGCTTGCCCTCCTGCTCTTTGCCGCGTGCCTCACCTACAACCCGCAAGACCCTTCACTCAACCGGGTCGGCGGTGACGTGGCCAGCAACCTCTTGGGATCCTATGGCGCCCTGGTATCCGATATCCTGATTCAATCGTTTGGACTCGTGGCCTTTCTCCTGACGCCTATCTTGCTGGCTTGGGGATGGCGCATCTTCAAACAACACCACTTGCCCAACTGGTGGCTGCGGCTGACGCTTCTGCCCTTCGGGCTGCTGCTCAACGCTACGGCCCTGGCGGCCTTGCCGACACCGCAAGGCTGGCTTCCGGGTGCGACTCTGGGCGGATCAGCCGGACAATTGCTGCTGGCCCAGGTGGCCGAGCTTTCCAACTCCGATCCCATGTTTGGCGGCTCCGTCACGGCGGTGCCGGCACTGCTCGCCCTGGTCTATCTGCTCGGTTTGACGGCGGCGGAATGGCGGCGTGTGTTTGGCCTTTTGGTTCTTCTGGGAAATGGTGCTCGCCAGGGAATCCGTACAGTGTCGCAACGTGCCGCGACCGGCGATTCGCTGCCCGGCCACAGCGCCAAGGCGCCTGCGAAATCACGACTTGAGCCGCGCCTTTCAAAAACGAAGCTGCGCGAAGAACCGGCCATCGACGGCAAGCCGAGGAAACCCGCCCATCCGGAATTTATCGCACCGCGCAAGCCGCAAGTAGTGCCGGGCAAACGCGGCCAAGCGGCGTCTCAGGGCCGACTGGATCTTGGCGCAACCGGCGATGTCTACGAGGCACCGCCGCTGTCGCTGCTCGATTTGCCCACCCAAACCCGGGCCGAGGCGCACCTCAACCGCGATTCGCTGGAAAAGAACGCCCGCCTGCTTGAAGGCGTTCTGGAGGACTTCGGCGTGCGTGGGGAAATCGTCAAGGTCCGCCCGGGACCAGTGGTGACCAGCTATGAGTTGGAACCCGCGCCTGGCACCAAGACCAGCCGGGTCGTTGGTCTCGCCGATGACGTTGCCCGCTCGATGAGCGCCGTCTCGGTGCGGATCGCGGTCGTTCCCGGTTCCAGTGTCATCGGTATCGAACTGCCAAATGCCAGGCGCGAGGTCGTCTATCTGCGCGAACTCCTCGGCGCCAATGCCTATGAACGCGCCGGCGGCAAGCTGCCGCTGGTACTTGGCAAGGATATTGGCGGCGCCCCCAGCATCGTCGATCTCGCGCGCATGCCGCACTTGCTCATCGCCGGCACGACCGGTTCGGGCAAGTCGGTGGCGGTCAATGCCATGATCCTGTCGCTGCTCTATCGCCTTGGCCCCGACCGCTGCAAATTCATCATGGTCGATCCCAAGATGCTCGAGCTTTCGGTCTATGACGGCATACCGCACCTTTTGGCGCCTGTTGTGACGGATCCGAAAAAGGCCGTGGTCGCCCTCAAATGGGCCGTACGCGAGATGGAGGAACGCTACCGTGCCATGTCGCGCCTGGGCGTCCGCAACGTCGAAGGCTACAACACCCGAGTTGAAGAGGCGCGGCGCCGCGGCGAGGTATTGACACGCAAGGTGCAGACCGGCTTTGACCCCGACAGCGGGCAACCGATCACCGAAGAAGAGCCCTTCGACCTCGAACAGCTGCCCTTTATCGTTGTCATTGTCGACGAACTCGCTGATCTCATGCTGGTCGCCGGTAAAGACGTTGAGGGGGCAATACAGCGACTGGCGCAAATGGCGCGGGCGGCGGGAATACACCTTATCATGGCAACGCAACGCCCCTCGGTCGATGTCATCACCGGTACCATCAAGGCGAATTTCCCAACTCGCATTTCGTTCCATGTCACTTCGAAAATTGACAGTCGAACCATTCTTGGCGAACAGGGCGCCGAACAGCTGCTCGGCCAAGGCGACATGCTCTATATGGCCCAGGGTGGTCGTATTGGGCGCGTACATGGGCCTTTGGTGACCGACCAGGAAGTGGAAGAAGTCGTCGCCTTCTTGAAAAGGCAGGGCCTGCCTTCCTACATCGATGCCATAACGGAAGAGGATGAACCCGAGTTTGGCGACATCGCCGGAAGCGGCGGCAATAGTGGCGACGAACTTTACGACCGCGC
>JAJFGM010000772.1 GCA_021776145.1 Kiloniellaceae bacterium
ATCGTTTTGCCGTTGCGGCGAGTGCCGACGAGATCGTCGGACCGCAACCGGGCGAGCTGTTGCGACAGTGTCGGCTGGCGAATTCCGAGGAGTTGTTCGAGTTCAGTAACCGAATACTCGCCTTCTGAAAGGATGCAGAGAAGCAACAGGCGGTTTTCGTTGGCCAAGGCCTTGAGGAACTGTCCGGCGTCTTTGGAGCTGCGCGACAGGCGGTCGAGCATCGAATCCGGCAAGCCGCTGCCGACCCTTGTATCCATCTGCAAATCCTCCAACTTGTAAAATCACGGCTAGTGCCGCTAGGCGGGCCGGCAAGGTGCGCGCAGCCATATATCGACCTTCGACCGTTTCGGTAGTGCGGCATATAGATTCAAAATGTGGCGCCTCCCGTGATCGTGGCACCGTCGTCGATCCGAAAGGGCTTGAATTCGCGAAAATCCTCCGCCCTCAGCGCGCCGACGCCTTCGGGCCCAACCACGTTGCCCGCGGAAACGGCTACCCTATTCGTTGCAAAGCCAGCAAGTTTCACAAAGCGCCGTACTGTCATGTTACCTCTACTCGGGTCTGGGCCGCCCTAGAACGCGATGTCCTCTTCGATTGCCTCGATACCAGCCTGTGCGCAAGCCTCATCGAAGGCGCCGCTGGGTGCGCCGGAGATCCCGATGCCGCCGACAATGGAGCCCGCGGCTTCGATCGGCAGGCCGCCGCCAAGGACCAACGCGCCATCTATATTGCGCAGACCGGCAACCGCGGGGTCTTCCGTCACCAGCGCGTTCAGGTCGACCGTGCCGGTACGAAAGCTCACTGCGGTCCAGGCCTTGCGCGTCGCCGTCGAAGGTGTATGGGGGCCGGCATAGCGGTCGCGCAACATGACCTGTTGAATACCGAAGCGGTCGACCACGGCAACCGCTACCTGATAACCGTCTGCGCGGCATCGCTGAAGGGCGCCATCGGCGGCCTTGAGCGCAAGTTCGGGGCTTAGAACCTTAAATGTGACAAGACCTTCGGCAGCGAAGCTGCCAGGCGACCCCAAAAGCACGATGGCGCCGAAAACGAGAGCGGCAAATGCCTTAGCAGTCATGGCAATTTGTCCTTTCAACATTTTGGGTCGCGCGGCTGGCGGACCCCTTCTCGAGAAGCATGCCGAGTAGGCCCCAGAAGTGATCCGCGCCAGGGTAGCCCTGGATGCGGCCAACCTCGCGGCCATCTTCAACCAGCACGAAGGTCGGGGTGTAAACGATGCCCGGCAGGGCGGCGAGGTCACTCGGCCTGGGCGCATCGAGATCGACCCGGCGCAACGGCGCGGCTCTGGATTCCGGGGTTTTGTGATAGATACCGCCGACCTCCCGGTTCCAGGCCTTGCACCAGCTGCATGACCGGGTCTCGAACATGACCAACTCTCCGGCCAGAGTTCGGCCAGATGCCCAGACGGTCAAAATCGCTGCAAGGCACAGACAGCAAAAGACCGTACGCCACGGTGTCACCGTCTTCCGGATTATCATGATCGCTCAGGCTCCGCGATTGTCTTGCTGTGCAACTCTGGGAGTAGGGTGATCTACAATATATAAAAAACGAATATGAAATCAACCTTGCCGACTCCCAAGGATTGAAGCGTAGGGTGGCAAGGACGGGGTAATCTGTGTCAGAAAAAATTGGATCAATGGGAAGGATGCCCCTTGGACGACTTGTCACCCCACGTCGTTGCCGCGCTCGCTGCGCTGGCGATCGGGTTTTTGTTCGGTGCGGTGGTGCAACGCACAAACTTTTGCACTATGGGTGCCGTCTCGGATGTTGTCTTGTTCGGCGACTGGCGACGGTCGCGCGCGTGGCTTCTGGCCATTGCGGTCGCCATGGCGGGAAGCCAGGCCCTGGCGGCAAGTGGCCAGATCGATCTCGGCCAGTCGATTTACCTCGGCGACAGGCTGTTGTGGGCTGGCGCGCTGATCGGCGGCCTCCTATTCGGGATCGGCATGGTCTTCGCCAGCGGCTGCGGTAGCCGGAATATTGTGCGCCTCGGGTCCGGCGATCTGCGGGCCTTGCTGGTGCTGCTGGTTCTGGGGATCAGCGCAACCATGACACTGCATGGCGTGATGGCGCTTCCCCGCGTCGGCCTGGAAAGCGTGACCGCCATCGCTCTGCGGACCCAGGGAATCGACAGTCAGGCTCTACCGCACGTAATCGCGGCCGCGTTGGGTGCGGAGGCACAGGGCTGGGACTGGCTGTTCGGGTTTGCACTGGCCTCGGCGCTGGTCGTCTTTTGTATGGCAAGCGCGCCTTTCCGGCAGTCTTGGCGCGATCTGACCGCCGGCTTGGTCATCGGGTTGCTGGTGGTGGCCGGATGGTGGGGAACCGGCGTTCTCGCTTTCGACGAATTCGAGCCGCAGCCTTTGGTTTCGCTTACTTTCGTGGCGCCGGTCGGCAACAGTCTGATTTATCTCATGACCTTTACAGGTGACCGGATCGATTTCGGGATCGCCGCTGTGGCCGGTACCCTTCTCGGCGCCTTCGCCATGGCAATCTGGCGCCGCGAGTTCCGCCTCCAGGGTTTCGCCGACAGGGCTGACCTCCTGCGCAATCTGGCCGGCGCGTTCCTGATGGGAGTCGGCGGCGTGACGGCGCTTGGCTGTACCATTGGTCAAGGAATCACGGGTCTCTCGACTTTGAGCCTGGGCTCCTTCATCGCGTTTGCGGCCCTCGTAGTCGGCGGCCTGCTCGGGGTACAACTGCTGGATCGCCTGGACAGCTAGGAGCGTGGCGCGTTCAATGAGTTAGGCGGCCATCCGGGCGGCCGGCTCGATGTCTCCCTACAAATAATCCGGCAACAATCACATTCGTACTTGATAGAATATAATATATGCATATGATTAGCGGGGGCCCGGTAAAAAAAGCTACGGGAAAAGCTGAATGGCCGGAGCCGCATTGGGTAGGTCAACGAAAACCGGGAGGGCAAGGTGAAGCGCACCTTCGTATCGACCATGGCTATCGGCATCGTGATTGCCGTGGCCCTGCTGGCCGTCAAGGCTTCTTGGGCGCAAGAGTTGGTCGCCTACAATGTCGTCGACGAGATTTCAATACCCGATCCGTTGACCGCTGACCCCGGCGATCCGGAAAAGGGTCGCGAGGTTGCGGTCGACCGCAAGAAAGGCAACTGCCTCGCCTGTCACATCATGCCGATTCCCGAACAATCGTTCCATGGCGAGATTGGGCCCGACCTGAGCGATGTCGGCGGCCGTTACGACATTGGCGAGCTGCGCTTGCGCGTAGTGAACCCCAAGCTTCTCAACCCTGACACGATGATGCCGGCCTTCTACCGCATCGACGATTTTCATCGTGTCGGCAAGAAGTTCCAGGGCAAGACGATCCTGCAGCCGCAAGAGGTCGAGGATCTGCTCGCCTACTTGATGACCCTGCAGCAGTAGCAGGCGGCCGTGCCGGTAAACGCCTGTCCGTTTCTCTATTAGAGACCTAGATAGAAAAGGATGGTGTCATGATCGAAAACCCACTTACCGGTGCCATCAGCCGGCGCCGGCTGATGATCTCGGCTGGCAGGGGCGGCGTGGCGATGGCGGCGATGACTCTCGTGCCGGGCCTCGTTCTTGCGGATGCCGCCTCGGTCGGCGAATCCATGAAAGCGCTGATCGGTGATGCCGTGCCGAGCGACGGCCGGATCGAGTTGGATTTGCCGCAGATCGCGGAGAACGGCAATACCGTGCCGATCTCGATCACGATCGATAGTCCGATGACGGATGAGGACTATGTCAAGGCGGTTCATGTCTTTGCCGAAGGCAATCCCCGTCCCGACGTTGCCTCGTTCCACTTCAGCCCAGCTTGCGGCGATGCATCCTGTTCGACCCGAATCCGCTTGGCGAAGACACAGAACATCGTGGCCGTGGCGGAAATGAGCAACGGTGAAGTGTACATGGCCAAGGCCGAAGTCAAGGTTACGATCGGTGGCTGCGGCGGCTGACCGACAAATAGGAGAATCACCATGGCAAAAGCCAAGCCTCGGGTAAAGCTGCCAAAGAAGGCGGCAAAGGGCGAGATCATCGAGATTAAGACCCTAATCTCGCACAAAATGGAATCCGGTTTCCGCAAGGACAGCAAGACCGGCGAGTTGGTGCCACGGCGGATCATCAACAAGTTTGTCTGCAGCTTCAACGGCAAGCAGGTATTCGCTTCAGACTGGCATCCGGCGATCTCGGCTAATCCCTACATGTCCTTCAGCTTTCGAGCCGAGGAGAGCGGAACCTTCGTCTTCGAATGGACCGACGACGACGGCTCGGTCTACAGCATCGAGAAAAAGCTGACGGTATCCTAATCACACGCGGAGATACCGCTGAAAGAGAACAGGGGAGGGCTCGATAACATGGCTCGCAATTTATGGATCGTCGCGGCGGTGGCAGGTTTCTGTTTGACGACGATCGGTTCGGCGATGAGTGAAGAGAATTGGGGCGCATTCCAGGCCGGAGACAAGCGCAGCGGCTATACCTATGCCAAAGCGGAAACCCGTGCCATTCAGGACGATTCCTTCGATAACCCAGGATTTTTGTGGGTCGACACCGGCGCGGAGCTGTGGGAGGCAACCGACGGCACCGAGGCCAAGGCCTGTTCTTCCTGTCACGGCGATGCGGCGGATTCGATGGCGAAGGTCGGATCCAGCTATCCGGCTTTCGCCAAGGAGCTCGGCAAGCCGATCAATGTGGAACAACGGATCAACCAGTGCCGGACCGAGCGCATGGGCGCCGAAAGCTGGGGGTGGGAATCGGACGAGCTTCTGGCGATGACCGTCTTTGTGAAAAACCAAAGCCAGGGTGAGCCGGTCAACGTCGCCCTGGGCAACGAATTGATGCCTTTCTACAAAGCCGGCGAGGATTTCTACTATCAGCGTCGTGGCCAGCTCGATATGGCCTGCTCGACCTGCCACGTCGACAACGCCGGCGGCCAGTTGCGCGCCAACGTTTTGAGCCAGGGACAAGCCAACGGTTTCCCGACCTATCGTCTCAAGTGGCAGAAAGTGGGGTCGCTGCACCGGCGCTTCCGCGGCTGCAACAAGCAGGTGCGGGCCGAACCCTACGCCAATGGGTCCGACGAATACGTCAATCTGGAACTCTACCTGAGCCATCGTGGTAACGGCCTGCCGGTCGAGACGCCGGCGGTACGCAACTAGCCGCTTTGGCAGAACGCATTGGGAAGGGGGCGCAGCTCGTCGCCCCCTTTTCTCTGGCGTGATGATCCTTTCGCTGACCGCGGAGCCGCCAAGGGAGGATTCAGCAGTATGATCAGCCGTCGTGATTTTCTTCAGGTGACAGCGGCGACCGCGGCCCTCGGCGCGACGCCGGCGGGGCTCGTCCGGGCGGCGGCGACCCAGACGATCTCACAGGACGATCTTTTGGCCTTCGAGCCCCTCGGTCAGGTTACGCTTCTGCATCTGACCGATCTCCACGCCCAGCTCGTGCCGCTCTATTTCCGCGAACCCTCGATGAATCTCGGCGTGGGCGCCGCCGCCGGCCTGCCGCCGCATATTACCGGAGCAGATTTCCTCGAACGCTTTGGCATCGCTCCGTCGAGCCCGCAAGCCTATGCCTTTTCGAGCGAGGATTTCGTGGCACTGGCTAACAGCTATGGCCGCATCGGCGGCCTCGACCGCCTGGCCACCCTGGCCAAGTCGATCCGCGCCGAACGCCCTGACCGAACGCTATTTTTCGACGGCGGCGATACCTGGCAAGGCTCCTATACTTCTTTGGCGACCGATGGCGCCGATATGGTGAAGGTCATGAACACGCTCGGTATCGATGCCATGACCGCGCATTGGGAATTCACCTACGGCACCGAGCGGGTCGAGGAACTGGTCGAGGAACTGGAATTCCCGTTTTTGGCGGGAAACGTACGCGACACCGAATGGGATGAGGAGGTCTTCCAGGCAAGCGCGACCTTCGAGCGAGGCGGTCTGCAAATCGCGGTTATCGGTCAGGCTTTCCCCTATACCCCTGTCGCCAATCCCCGCTATAAGATTCCGACCTGGTCCTTCGGCATTCAGGAAAAACTGCTGCAGAGCCGGGTCAGCGAAGCCCGCGCCGCGGGTGCCGATCTGGTCGTCCTATTGAGCCACAACGGCTTCGACGTCGACCGCAAACTGGCCGGACGGGTCGAGGGAATCGATGTTATCCTGACCGGGCATACCCACGACGCCTTGCCGTCCGCCGTGGAGGTCGGCAATACCCTGCTGATCGCCTCTGGCTCCCACGGGAAATTCCTGTCGCGCCTGGATCTCGAGGTCAAGGACGGGCGAATCGCCGACTATCGCTACCGTCTTATTCCGGTGTTTGCCGATGCCATCATGCCCGACCCCGAAGTCGCTGCCGCCATCGAGGCGGTGCGCGCACCCTACGAGACGACGCTCAACAAAGTGCTGGGCCACACAGAAAACCTGCTCTACCGGCGCGGCAATTTCAACGGCAGCTTCGACGACCTGATCTGCCAGGCCCTTATCGAGGTACGCGACGCGGAGATTGCGCTCTCGCCCGGTTTCCGTTGGGGCGCCACCCTGCTTCCGGGTCAGGCGATCACGGTCGATGATCTCTATTCCCAGACCTCTATTACCTATCCCAACGCCTATCGCACCGAATTCACCGGCGCATTCCTGAAGGAGATTCTGGAAGACGTCGCCGACAATCTTTTCAACCCCGACCCATACTATCAACAGGGTGGCGACATGGTGCGGGTCGGCGGTCTCGGCTATACAATCGATATTGCCAAGCCGATCGGCCAGCGAATTTCCGCTATGGTACACCTGAAGACCGGCCGGCCCATCGATCCCGCCCGGAATTATGTCGTTGCTGGTTGGGCTTCGGTCAACGAGGCAACGGAGGGTCCGCCGATTTACGATGTGGTGGCGCAGCACATCGAGCGACACAAGACCGTTCGCGTGCCGGCCAACGAGAGCATCAAGGTGATCGCTTAGGACGATTGCCGATCTGACCCAGAATTGGGAAGGACGACGGCGCGTGACCGGTTTCGATGTTACCTACGGGGGGGCTTTTCTGGCGGGCTTGCTGTCCTTCCTGTCGCCCTGCGTGTTGCCCCTGGTGCCGCCTTATCTGTGTTTTCTTGGCGGGCTCACAATCGAGGAACTGGCTGGCGAGCAAGCAATCGGCCGCCGCGCCGCAAGTCGGGGCGTACTTCTCGCTGCCCTTGCCTTCGTACTTGGTTTCACCACGGTCTTCGTTCTTCTCGGCGCGTCTGCCTCGGCGCTTGGCCAGGTGTTTTCGGATCACCTGGTCCTGTTGTCCAGGGTCGCCGGCGCAATCATTATCGTCATGGGGCTTCACTTCCTCGGCATCCTGCGATTGAACCTGCTCTACCACGAGGGCCGATTCCATCTGGCCAAACGTCCGGCCGGTCTGCTTGGCGCCTATCTCGTCGGACTCGCATTTGCCTTTGGCTGGACACCCTGCGTCGGCCCGATTCTGGCCGCCATCCTGTTCGTCGCCGGGGCGGAGGACTCGGTTGCTCAGGGCGCTCTGCTCCTGACGGTCTATGCCCTTGGAATTGGGCTTCCCTTTTTGGCTGCCGCGATGGCGGCGGGCCCTTTCATGGCGTTCATGGCGCATTTCAGGCGTGGCGCGGCCCTAGTCGAGAAGACCATGGGTGCCTTTCTGGTAGTCACCGGGCTGCTGTTTCTAACCGGTGGCATGTCCGATATCGCCTATTGGCTACTCGAGTCCTTTCCGGAATTGGGGCAAGTGGGGTAACGATCATATTCAATCTTGATATTCTATGTTAACTGAATATGATGGTGAAGGTGAGTGTCGGTCTTTGAGTTGCTTTCGCTCAATGGCCAGCGTCAGGGGTGGTATCGACCATGATACGCAACAAGAAAAACCCTCCCGTTGTTTCCGGTCCCAGTGATCAACCGGTCCCCGGTCTGATGGACCGGCGAACTTTGCTGTCGTTTGGCGCGGCGGCGGGCACTGCCGCGGCCGGCCTGCTAGGCGGATCGGCCGCGCGCGCGGCCAACCCGGATAACCTACCGCCCCATGTTCCGGAGTGGTCGCAAAATCTTGGCGTGGGTGTCGAGGACGCGCCCTACGGCCAGCCATCCGAGTTCGAATCCGAGGTCGTACGGCGCAATGTGAGCTGGCTTACAGCGACCACCGAATCGTCGGTCAATTTCACTCCGCTGCATGCGCTCGACGGCATCATTACGCCGAACGGACTTTGCTTCGAGCGTCACCATGGCGGCGTCGCGATCATCGACCCCGAGGACCATCGTTTTATGATCCATGGTCTGGTCGAGCGACCGCTGATTTTCACCATGCGAGATCTCAAGCGATTTCCACGCATCAGTCGTTTCTACTTCCTAGAGTGCGCCGCCAATGGCGGCATGGAGTGGCGCGGCGCGCAGCTCAATTCCTGCCAGTTCGCCCATGGCATGGTGCATTGCGTCCAGTACTCCGGTGTATCGCTGCGGGCGATCCTCGAGTCGGCGGGACTGAAGGCCAATGCCAAGTGGCTCTTGGCCGAGGGCGCGGATGCCTCCGGCATGAACCGCACGATCCCGCTGGACAAGGCGCTGGACGATTGCATGATCGCCTTTTCGATGAACGGCGAGGCCCTGAGGCCCGAGCAGGGCTATCCGCTGCGCCTCGTTGTGCCCGGCTTCGAGGGCAATATGTGGGTAAAATGGCTGCGTCGGATCGAAGTCGGGGATCAGCCCTGGCACACCCGCGAGGAGACCTCGAAGTACACTGATTTACTGGCCGACGGCCGAGCGCGGCGATTCACCTGGGCGATGGATGCTAAGTCGGTCATCACGTCGCCCTGTCCCGAAAATCCGGTGCTGCACAAGGGCCACAACGTGATCACTGGGCTCGCCTGGTCGGGTCGGGGGCGCATCAGGCGTGTCGATATTTCGATGGATGGCGGCCGCAACTGGACTGCTGCCCGCCTGGAGGCGCCGGTGCTGCCCATGTGCCTGACCCGTTTCTATCATGAGTGGGAGTGGCGGGGCGACAGCGTGCTCCTGGAAAGCCGGGCGCTGGACGAAACCGGATATGTGCAGCCGACCATCGAAGAATTGCGCAACGTGCGTGGCACGAATTCGATCTACCACAACAACCGGATTCAAACCTGGTTGGTCAATGCCAACGGGGAGGTCGAGAATGTTCAGGTCTCCTGATGTCGGCCGGGCGACAAGGCGCCGGCAGTACCGGCATCGTTATCTCCATCGCCTGACGCTGTGCTTTGGTTTGGCGCTAACGGCCGGTTTTGCGAACATAGCTTCCAGCGACGCTGGCCAGGACTTTGGTCTGGGACGGGTCGCGACGCCGGAAGAAATCGCCGGCTGGGACATCGATATTCGCCCGGACGGCCTGGGCCTGCCGCCGGGGCAGGGTACGGCACTTGACGGCGAGGAGGTCTACCTGCGGCGCTGTGCGGCCTGCCACGGCGAATTCGGCGAGGGCGTTGGGCGTTATCCGGTCCTGATCGGCGGCGAGGACACGCTCAAGTCGGATGACCCGGTGAAGACCATCGCCAGCTACTGGCCTTACGTCTCGACCCTGTTCGACTACATCTACCGAGCGATGCCTTTCGGCGAAGCCCAGACCCTGACGGCTAACGAGGCCTACGGCATCACCGCGTTCCTGCTCAGCGCCAACGACCTGATCGATGATGATACGGAGCTCAATCAGGATAACTTGGCGACGATCCGACTGCCCAACCAGGATGGATTCATCGCCGACCGCCGGCCGGACACCGCGCAGGTCGTGCCCTGCATGAAGGACTGCAGGGCTTCCGTCGAAGTGACCAGCCGCGCGCGAGTGCTCGATGTCACGCCAGATCGGGAATCCGGGTCGAGCGCAACCGATCCGAATGGGTCCGATGTCGCGGAAGAAGCAACTAGCGCGGTGGCGGTGGTTTCCGCCGAAACGGAGGACACTGCCGGTGATCCAACGATGCTGGAGAAGGGCCAGGCGATTTTCAGAAAGTGCAAGTCATGCCACCAAGTCGGCAAGGGGGCGAAACACCGGGTCGGCCCGCAACTGAACAACCTGTTCGGCCGTCCGGCTGGCGGCGCGGAGGGGTACAAGTATTCCAAGGCGATGAAGGCCAAAGGCGAAGATGGTTTGGTTTGGGATGCTGGAACTCTTGCTGACTTTCTTGCAGCTCCCAAATCCTCGGTTCCCAAGACCAAGATGGCTTTTCCCGGACTGAAGAAACAGAGCGATCGTGAGGCGATCGCAGCTTATCTCGGGTCCTTCGGGCAATAGCCATGCAATGTCGCGCGGTCGACAGATGCAAGGGGGACTCCAAGTTGACGGCGTGCGCTCTTGGCAAAGAGGCGAATGACGCCGGCGTCCAGAAATTGGGCCATCCGGACGACCGTTTTGCCCTTTGTGCTGACGGCCGCGTCGGCACTGGCGGCTGATGCCCAGCGCGGCGCGCAGGTCTTCAAGAAATGCGCCATTTGTCATGCCAGCGGCAAGGCCGCCGAAGGCCGGAAGAAGGCTTGCCCGCATCTCAGCGGGCTCTTTGGCCGTCGCGCCGGCAGTGTCGATGGTTTCACCTATTCCAAATCCACGTAGCGGGCTTCGGCAGATGGACCTACGTGGTCGGCAGAGACATTGGCTGCCGTCATCGAGAATCCAAAGAACCTCGTCAGTCGGACGCGGATGGGTTTTGGTGGTATGAAATCCCAGCCGGACCGCCTCGCCGACTTGCGGCGCTTACGGCATTTTTCGAAGGTGTTGAATAAGATTTGCCGGCGCAACCACGCAAACTGAGGAGGGCTTAGGATGAACACGACACGACGGGGATTCCTGGCTGCATCGGGGGCGGCAAGCTTAGCACTCGCAGCCCCGGCGGTCTTGGCACGGGCCCGGCCGCGGGTCGTAGTGGTTGGTGGCGGTGCAGGCGGTGCGACGGCCGCGCGCTATGTCGCCAAAGACTCCAAGGGTGAAATCGACGTAACCTTGATCGAGCCCACGCGAACCTACTACACCTGCTTCTTCTCCAACCTCTACATCGGCGGGTTCCGTACGCTCGAATCCATTGGCCACAGCTATGGCCGCCTGGCCGAAGCGGGGGTCAACGTCGTGCACGACTGGGCGACCGGCGTCGAGCGCGATGCCAAAACGGTGGCGCTCGCGAGCGGCGGCCAGGTGCCCTATGACCGTCTGATTATCGCCCCGGGAATCGATTTCAGGTACGAGTCCGTCCCGGGCTACGGCATCAATGCGCAGAGGGCCATGCCGCATGCTTGGAAGGCGGGCTCACAGACCGAGCTTCTGAAGAGCCAAGTCATATCCATGAAAGACGGAGGCACCTTCGTCATGCTCCCGCCACCCAACCCCTATAGGTGCCCGCCCGGCCCCTATGAAAGGGTTTCCATGGTCGCGCACTATCTGAAGCAAAATAATCCGCGCGCCAAGATCATTGTTCTCGATAGCAAGGAAAAATTCTCAAAACAGGCCCTCTTCGAGGAAGGCTGGCAAAAGCACTACCCGGACATGATCGAATGGATTCCAGTGTCGATTTCTGGTGGCGTTTCCCAAGTCGATCCGGCGGCCATGGAATTGGAAACCCAACTGGAGACCTTCAAAGCAGACGTTGCCAACGTCATTCCCGCTCAGAAAGCAGGCCGAATTGCCGAGCTTGCCGGCCTTGCCAATGAGACCGGCTTCTGCCCGATAGTGCCGGCCACGATGCAAAGCCAGCTCGACGAGTCCATCCATGTCGTCGGCGATGCCTCGATCGCCGGCGACATGCCGAAATCCGGATTCTCGGCCAATAGCCAGGCCAAAACCGCAGCCATTGCGGCGCGCAGCGCGCTGACAGGGTCGAAGACGTATCCGGCGCGTTTTGCCAGTACCTGTTGGAGTCTCATTGCCACCGACGACGGTGTGAAGGTCGGCGCGCGCTACGAGGTGACGGACGGAAAGATCGCCAAGACTGAGGGCTTCATTAGCAATACCGGTGCGGACGCCGCGCTGCGCAAGCAGACCTATGAAGAGTCCCTTGGTTGGTACGCCGGTATCACCAAGGATATGTTCGGCTAGGTGCATCACACTTAGGTACAGTCAGGGCCGTTCCGGCCTGCTGATATTGGGGGAGGATCGAATCAGATGATCACTGCTCGACGAGTTATCATGGTCGCTGCGGTCACCATAGCACTTCTTGCGGTCGCGGGCGCGGCGGGAGTCGGTCGGGCGGCGGGGGATGAGGAGCCGATTCTCGGAGACAACGGGCTCCATACACAGCCCTGGTTTCTGGAGTCCTTTCTGGAACTGACCGACGACCTGGCGGAGGCGAAGAGCGAGGACAAGCACTTTGCCATTGTTTGGGAACAGCGCGGTTGTCCCTACTGCCGCGAGATGCACAGGGTCAACTTCGCGGACGAGCGCATCAAGAGCTTCGTTACGTCGAACTTCGTCGTGCTCCAGCTTGACCTCTGGGGCTCGCGCACGGTGACGGATTTCGACGGCGAGGAGTTGGAGGAACGCTACCTCGCGCGCAAGTGGGGCATCAACTTCACGCCAACCATTATGTTCTTCCCCGACGACCAAGGCATGGTCGCGGGCAAGGACGGCAAGGCGGCCGAAGTGGCCCGTATGCCGGGTTACTTCAAGCCCTTCCACTTCCATGCCATGTTCGAATACGTCCGCGGCCGCAACTACCAGGAGATGGGCTTCCAGAAGTTTCTTCAAGCGAAGTTCGCCGAGCTGGAAGCCCAGGGGATCACGCCAGACGTCTGGTAGGAGGTCTCACTCGAACTCCATTTCGACATAGACCCGCCCGGCGTTGCGCTTCGCGAGGAATTCGAAAGTATCGAGTTCGGCGTAGGGCGACTGGTCGATTTCGTAGGCTTCCTTAAGGCTGCCGCCGGCATCCAACAGGGCCCGCACCCTTTCGCGCAGATAAATTAGGTAACCCCGGGTATAGCGGTCGACCGTTGCCATGTCCGTCGGCCCACCATGGCCGGGAATAATGATGGCATCGGCGGCAAGCTCGGCGAAGGCCTCGAAGGATTCCAGCCAGCCGGCCGTGTCGGTCTCCTCGAAAAGCGGCAGCAGGCGCTCGTGAAACGCCATGTCACCGGCTATGATGACATTGCGCTCGGGCAGCCAGACCGAGATATCTCCTTCGGAGTGGGCCGGGCCGAAGGCCATCAACTCGGCTGTGACTCCCCCCAGATCCAGGGACAGGCGATCGGCGAAGGTCTCGTTGACCATGACCACCTCGGTGCCACGCGCCTTTTCCTTGTTGATCTTCTTCATGCGCTCCAGTATATCCCAGGCATCCTCGGCCCAGACGGCTGCGGCGTCCTCGTGCGCGATGATCCTAGCGCCCTGGTCCTGCCAATAGCCGTTGCCCAGCATCGCATGGCCTTGGCCGTTCTCGTCGACCACGGCGATGACGGGCTTGTCGGTGATTTGTCTAATTTCCCGATGCAGGGCCTCGGCCAGGATGTAGGCGCCTCCGGCGTTCACCACCAACACCCCGTTATCGCCAATGACGAAGGAAAGGTTGTTGTTGTGGCCGCTGTTTTCGTAGGTCGGCGGTTGTGTCGCACCGATGGCCGACCAGACTCCGGGAGCAACCTCGACCGGCTTGGAGTAAAGCGGCGAGCCGGGATACTTGTCTGGGCTATCGTCCGCGCGGAGGGGCAGGGGTGCCAGCAGATGTCCAATCAGAAAGGCAGCGGTTGGTATCGAGAGAGTCTGTTCCATAGCGCGAGGTTCCGGGTGCCTTGTTGCGAAAATGTCAGCCGCAATAATAGCTTAACACATTCGAATATTATATAATGATCGCCACTCCGGACCAAGGCCGAAGTGGGTTGCCTCGGCGGTCCCGTGGTGCGATTGGCGAACCGCCAGAGCAGTCCGCGTTTGTGTGGAATCATCGTTAGAGATCCAAAGCGGCGGTGCGAAGAGGCTGGAGTGGCCAGCGGGCGCAATCGCGTCTCTTGGCGCTGTCCAGCGATCGCGCCGGCGAACTCACAAAGCCGGGATTTTGACCGGCTGGCCGGATTTCAGCGACAGCGCCGCCTGATCCGCGAGCAACAACGCGGCCAAGCCGTCGGGACCGCCGGGGCTTGGCGGCGTGCCGGAGACCAGGCAATCGACGAAATGGGCCAGCTCGGCCTTGAAGGCGGCGTCGTAACGTTCCAGGAAAAATGGTTCCGCAGGGTCGCGGCGGAAACCCTCGGCTCCAGCTACCTCGACTGTTGTGGGCCGCACGTTGTCGGCGCGTGCCATACCGAGCGCGCCGTGACATTCGATGCGCTGGTCGTAGCCGTAGGCGGCGCGCCGCGAGGTGGTGATTTGGGCAAGCCGGCCCGAGGCCAGGCGCAGGGAGACGATGGCGCTGTCGACATCGCCTATGGCCCCGATTGCCGGATCGATCAGGTTGGCGGCCATGGCATAGAGTTCCACCGGCTCCTCGCCACTCAACCAGCGCAGCATGTCGAAATCATGGATCATCATGTCACGGAAAAGGCCACCGCTGCCGCGCAGAAATTCCAGCGACGGCGGTGCCGGATCGCGACTGACGATCGACAGGGATTCCAGCTCGCCAATAGCACCGGCCTCGAGGCGCGCTTTCAGGGCGCGAAAGTGGATGTCGAAACGGCGGTTGAACCCGATCGCCAGGGGCACGCCGCAGTGCTCCGCGACCGCCACCGCCTGGCGGGCGCGGGCGAGGTCGAGGTCGATTGGTTTTTCGCAGAGGACCGCCTTGCCGGCGCGGGCGGCGCGCTCGATAAAGCCGGCGTGACTCTCGGTCGAACTGGCGATCAGGATGGCCTCGATGTCCCTGTCCGCGAACACCGCTTCGACCGAACGTGGCGGCGTCGCATGCTGGCTTGCAAGGTCTTCGGCGGCCGTGGTGTTGGCGTCGGCGACGGCGGCGAAGTCGACCCTGGGATCTGCCGCCAGGTTTTCGGCGTGCAGGCGGCCGATGCGGCCGGCCCCAATCAGCGCGATGCTCACCATTATCCGTCACCTGCTTCGATCATGCCGACCTGGCGAGCCGCGTTTGCGAGTGTGCTGTAGCCGAGGCAGGCATAGGCGAAGGGATCTGCCTTCGCCGGATCCTGTTCGGCTTCAACCACCAGCCAACCGGCATAGCCCGCGCCGGCCAGCGCCGCCAGCAGTGCCGGGAAATCGAGTGCACCATCACCGGGCACGGTGAAGAGGCCCGCTACCACGGCGTCGAGAAAACTTAGCTCCTCGCGGCGCAGGCGTTCAAGCACCGCCGGGCGCAGGTCCTTGCAGTGGAGGTGAACGATGCGCGCGCCATAGGTCCGGGCCAGGTCGACCGGATCGATGCCGGCGGCCAGGGCGTGTCCGCTGTCGAGCAGAAGGCCGACCTCATCGCCGGCCGCCGTCATGAAGGCCTCGATTTCCCTCATACTCTCGACCACTGTCCCGAGGTGATGATGGTAGGCGAGTTGCAAGCCGCGGTCCGCCAGGTGACGCGCGACTTCGGTCACGGCACGCGCAAGGCCGCGCATTCCGGCGGGGTCCAGGGTCGGCGACCGCGATAGGGGAACGTCGCGGCGGCCGTGGATCGCGTTGCTGGTTTCGGCCAGGATCAGGACCTCACAACCGAGCGCCGTGAGCAGGCTGGCGTGGGCGTCGATCGCGGCAATCTCCGCCGACACCGGGCGTTCGAGCAGCCGGCTCGAATACCAGCCGGAGACAAGCGCCAGATCGTGCGCGGTCAGGACTTCGGCCAGCGCGTCCGGCGTGCGCGGGAACTTGTGGCCGAGCTCGATGCCGACAAAGCCCGCGCGGCGTGCCTCTGCCAGACAGATGGCAAGGGGTGTCTTGCCGCCGAGGCTGCACAGATCGTCGTTCGACCAGGCGATGGGATTTGTGCCGATACGAACCGCCATTGCAGTCGACCCTCAGTCGCCGAGCCGCTGTCGTGTCCGCGCCGCATCGTTGTCGCGGCGCGCGGCGGCGACCTCGGCGCGGTCGGAGACTTCGGCCACGGCGACGTCCCACCAATGCCCGCCGATGTCGGAGCCGCCGGCGGGATCGGTCGCTATCACGATGCCCCGGGTGCGCGCTGCCCCTCGGGCGCGATCGAGCGCGGCTTCGAGCTCGCTCACGGAACCGACCTTTTCGGCTTCGGCGCTAAGGCTCGCCGCGTGGGCGACAAAATCGATTGCGGGCAGGACTTCGTGCCGGGCGCTGGAAAGCAGATTGTTGAAGGACGCGCCGCCGGTGCCGCGTTGCAACCGATCGATGCAGCCGAAGCCGCCGTTGTCGAGCAGGACGATGGTCAGCGGCAGGCCCAGCATCACCGAAGTGGCGATTTCCGAGTTCATCATCAAATAGCTGCCGTCGCCCAGCAACACCGTCACCTGGCGCTCGGGACAGGCCATCTTGACCCCGAGCCCGCCGGCGATCTCGTAGCCCATGCAGGAGTAGCCGTATTCAAGGTGGTAGCCGTCCGGCCGTTGTGCCCGCCACAGCTTGTGCAGTTCGCCGGGCAGACCGCCAGCGGCCGAGACCACGATGTCGTCGGGCCGGGCGGCGCGATTGACCGCGCCGACGACCTGGGCGTCGGTCGGCAAGCCGGTGCCAGAAGCGGCGAGGGTCGCCGCGGCGGCCTGGCGCCAATCGGCGGTGCGTCGGCGCGCGGTCTCGCCCCAAACGGTGGGCGCACGCCAGCCGGCGAGCAATGGCTTCAGGTCTTCGAGCACGGATCGCGCGTCGCCGACCAGCGGCGCCGCCCGATGCTTTTGCGCATCGAAAGCTGCGACGTTCAACTGTATCAGCTTGAAGTCCGGGTCCTGGAACAGAGTGCGCGAGCCGGTGGTGAAATCCTGCAGGCGCGTGCCCACCGCCAGTACCACGTCGGCCTCGGTGGCGCAGGCGTTCGCCGCCGTCGTCCCGGTCACGCCGATGGCGCCCAGGTTGAGCGGATGGTCCCAGGTAAGCGCGCTTTTGCCGGCCTGGGTCTCGGCGACAGGCAGGGCATGATTTTCCGCAAAGTCCCGCAGAACGTCCGTCGCCTCGGCATAGTGGACGCCGCCGCCGGCGACGATCATCGGCCGGGCGGCGCCGGCAAGGATGGCGGCGGCGCGCCTGAGTTCACTCTCGTCCGCGCGGGGCCGCCGTGGCGCCCAGCTGCGTTCGGCAAAAAATTCGCTCGGGAAGTCGAAAGCCTCGACCTGGGTGTCCTGGCAAAAAGCAAGGGTCACGGGACCACATTCAGCGGGACCGGTCAGCACGGCGAGCGCGCGTGGCAGCGCGGTTAAAAGTTGTTCCGGCCGGCTGATGCGGTCGAAATGGCGCGACACCGGACGGAAACAGTCGTTGGCGCTGATCGTGGCGTCGGCGAAGGACTCGACCTGCTGCAACACGGGGTCGGGCCGCCGGCTGGCGAAAACGTCGCCCGGCAGGAACAGTACCGGCAAGCGATTGACATGCGCGAGCGCGGCGGCGGTCACCATGTTGGTCGCGCCCGGCCCGATGGAGCTGGTGCAAGCCATCATGCGCCGGCGCCGTGTGGCCTTGGCAAAGGCGATCGCGGCGTGCGCCATGGCCTGCTCGTTGTGCGCCCGGTAGGTTGGCAAAACCTCGCGCGCCTGCCACAGCGCTTCGCCCATCCCCGCCACGTTGCCGTGACCGAAGATCGCCCAGACCCCAGCGAAGAGCGGCAGGCTGTTGTCCTCGCCGGCCGCCATCTGGGCTGCGAGATACCGCACGACGGCCTGCGCCGCGGTCATCCGGATTGTCGCCACGCCGCGCCTCCCTAGGGGTCCTTGAGAGCTTATTGCCCCGATCGACGAATCACCAGGGGTCTGGCGCGTGTTGGGCACACCACGATGTCATACCCGTCCAACCAGGTCACAACAGGTTCAATTCGACCAATGTCGCCTTCAGCTCGGCGACTCCGCGCACCTGATGGGCCGCCATACCAACCGCGCGGGCGCCCTCGACGTTCTCGATGCCGTCGTCGAAGAAAACGATCTCGCCGGGGTCGAATCCCAGATCCTTGGCAATAAAGGCGAAGACCTCGGGATCCGGTTTCATCCGGCGCAGCAGGTGCGATGCGTAGCGGTGCTCGAACAATGCCGGCAGATCGTAGCGTTCGTGCATGTCCCGCCAATGCAGCGCGTTGGTATTGCTGAGACACGCCAAGATGAAACGCGGCCGCAATGCCGCCAGAATGTCGGCGACGCCCTCATAGGGTGCCTTGAGCCAGGCACGGAACAGCGCAAGGAAGGCCTCAGGGGTCATTTGGAGGCGCCATTCCGCGAGGAAGCTTTGCGCAAAGGCGTCGTTTGAGAGTTCGCCGCGCTCGAAGGCCGAGACGGACTTGCAAGAGATCCAGCGTGCGCGGACCTCGTCCTCGGTCAGCGGGTCGGGAAGCAGCCGAGGGAGATCCGCCAGCCCCGCGAAATCGACAATCACGCCGCCGAGATCGAATACCAAAGCTTTCGGGAGAGGGGTCATTCGGGCCTGCCGTGGATTCACCGGGGAGCAAAGAAGGCTGCAAAGGAAGCGTGGGCCTGCGGCCACGTCCCTACCGCAAGCGCATTAGGTTTAAGCGATGTTCAGGGCCGTCTCTGCGATGGCTTTACCGGACGATGGTATTGCGCGCGGCCTTAGAGCGAGCTTTTGACCCTGACAGGGCTGCCAATGCGGAACCGCGAACTCGATCGGCCAGGGGAAACCGCCATCGATTTCATACCCGCGGCCGAGTGCAAGAAGAAAGGATTCACCAAGCCGCTGCGCAATTTGCGAACCAAGGCAGTGATGCCGATATAGACCGAAAGGCGCATAACACTCGCTGGGAAAGTCGGGCCGCAGGAAACGGTCGGGATCGAATTTGTCGGCTTCGTCAAAGATGTTTGGGTCCCGGTGTGCCTCGCGAATGCCGATACGAACCGTCCAGCCCTTGGGGACCCGGTAGCCGTCGAATGAGATCTCTCGCGTCGCAACGCGAATGAGGAATTCGCTGCGCTCAAGCCGCAGGGTCTCCTTGACGAAACGCGCGGCAAATTCTTCAGCCGTTGCGTCCGAGCGCAAAGGCTGCAGGGTTTCGGGATTGTCGACCAACATCTTGAGCAACCACTGCAACAGGCCGAAGCTGTCATGTGTGCCGAACTCGGCCATTGTCGCCAAATTGCCGATGACTGTCGTATCCTCATAGACCGGCGCCCCCGCTTTGGCTAAGCCGGCAAGCACACACGGCGGCGGCGCCGTTGAATTCGCCTCGTAGGTCGTGCCCAATTGGGTGAGAATCGTTCCGACGTCTTGCATTGCTTGATGGCGGCGGCGCAGCGAGCCGCAGTTGTCCTTTTCCGCGTCGATGCGGTGATAAAGCGCGTGCAACTCGGCAAAGACCGAGCTTCCCGGTTTGACGCCGAAAAGTGTGTAGAACAGCACCTCGCGTGCGTAGCTGCGCAAATGCCCGTCCCATACGACCCCTCGGGTCGGGGTACGACCGCAGTCCTGCGCAATGGCAGCGAGGCTCACTTCGGCCCGCGCGCGGATGAACGGCGATGCGTCGTCAAGGGCTTGGGGCGTGAATGCGGCACGCAGGATTCGGCGGTAGCGAGTGTGGACATCGGGCGGCATATAACGCAGAAACCCATTGGGTATTGTTGCACTGATGGCCTGTGCCTGACCAAGGAGCGCCGCGTCGTTATCGCGCAGGAAGCGGGCCGCGCGCGCATGCCCCGAAATGAATACACAGGGGCGAAAGCCGAGGCTCAGCTTAAAGACCGGGCCGAAGGTGGCTATCTGCTTGGCATGGAAACCGGGGTCGCGCTCGTGTCCGAGTGGCACCAGTGACAGCGAACCGGGCGGAAGCTTGCGCCCATAGTCAGCGCGTGCGCGCCATCGCTCAAACATCAAAAGCAGCAGCGCCAGGCCCGCGGTGACATGCAAGACCGCAGGGAGGAAGAGGGCCGCGATGACGAGGCCAAATAGATAGACCGCCAAGGCGCCAAGGCGGCGCCAGGCCAGACAGGTGTTGCGTTGGCGAAATGGTGCGGATCCCAACTGTCGCAGCAGCGGCCAAGTCACGGCGGCGCAGAGAAGGAGTTCCAAGAGTGTGATCGGCAAGACTGCTGTCATTATCCCCAAAGTTCCAAGAAATCCCGCGACCAAAAGGACCGCCACCGGTCGGCGCGACTGGGGATCCGATCCGGGAACTACATAGGTACAATAGATTCGCCGCCGAAACTTACAGGATTGCGTGAAAGTGCATGCGTCCTTAGAAGTTTTTGGTGTTGTGCGGGGAACACCCTCGACGCACCAGTCATCGAATTCGTCCAATTTCATATCTGGCCACGCTCATGCGTGTTCCCGATCAGCATTTTTCATGACGCCAACATGCACGCGCAGCAGAAATTGCGGCGTAACCTGACGTGGTCACGAAGACCACCGAAAGGTAACCGTGGGCACCGCCAAGTCAGTGGGTCTGGGTGACGGGCTTGCCGTTGTTCCGCACGACCTTGCCGTCGTAGTCGTAGATGAAGGTTGCGCCTTCGAAGAAACTGAAAGGGATGTGCAAGCCGATTTCCCGGGCCTTGCGGAAGTTGATGGCAATGTCCGGTGGCGAGACCACGCCGACCTTCAACTGACCCGCCTGAACCCGTCCCGACAGTACGTCCGCGGCGTAGATCGCCGCCAAGTGGGCATTGCTCTGGAAACTGATGCCGACCGACAAGACCGCCGAATCGTCACCGTCGGTCACGACTTCCGGGACCACGCTGAGAACAGGTACGCGGTCGGAGTTGGCATTGATCGTGGCGATCTCGTTAAAGACCGAGGTACTGCCGGTGATCCAGAAAACGCTTTGGCTCAAATTCGGATCGTTCTTGCGCATAACCCGCACGGCGTCCGGCACCAGTTTGGAAAGCTCTTCGCCGGCATTTTTCGGATTTTGTACACTGAGATCAATGCTGCGAATGCCGCGTCTGCGGGCGTAGTCGGCAACTGGATCAGCCTGCGTTTGAACGGCGCTGACGTTCTTGCTGTCGACGAGGATGCCGATGTTCTTGAGGTCCGGTTTCAACTCCAGAACATAGGCCATCTGGGCCTCGACCGGCATGTTTAGCGAGGTAAACGCGAAGTTCGTGCCGCTGCCGACGTTGTAATCCGGCATTTGCCCCAGGCGAACCGGGTCCTTCGAGCAGACCGAGACCACGGGGATCGAGCCGCCGCGATAGGTTTTGTAGAGCCATGCCGTCGATTCCGAGCCCATGGAGAGGATCAGTTCGTAGCCGCCCTTTTCGGCCACCTGCAAAGCCAACTTGCCGCGCTCGGGATCCTTGGAAAAATTAAAGACGGTCGCTTCGACAATGACGTTCTTGTCGGCGAATACGTGCAGAATTCTGGTGATCGCGCGGTCGTATGCGGAAGAGGGCCGAGGATAGACGACCATGATCTTGTGTGGCGTCTTGTCGATCGGCGAGAAGCGGTTGCGGATCGAAACCTGCAACGGATCGTCCGCGACTTCCGAGACGATCCAGGACTCCTCCACTTCGGCGCCATAGCGAAACCAGTCGCCAAATGCTGATTGAGTCGCGTCCGTCGCCGCCCTCGCCGAACGTGACGTGGAGAAGGCAAGCGCCCCCACGCCAGGCAACAACAGGCCAGGCAACACCAGGGCGGGACTCAGCAGAAGACTGCGGCGGTTGATCATGGGGACATCTCCTGCAAAGTGCGATCGGGCCTGGCCGGCGTACAAGACAGGATGAAGACGATGCCAAAGATCACGATTGTGCCGCCGATCCAACTCACGACCTGTACGTTCATGCCAAACAGCAAGAACAGCTGGCCCATGACGATCGGACCGGCGACATGGCCGGCACGCTCGAGAAAGCGGTAGCTCGCCGTTGCCGAGTTCGCGCCGATGTCCTTTGCCAGTCGGGACTCGGCAATGCGGGTGACGACCGGTGCGTTGATGAAACCATGCGCCAAACCGACCATGACGATGCCGGCGATGACCGCCAGGCTCATGATGCCCTTGCCGCTGGATAGGCCCGATACCGGTGCCCAGCCGCTCATCCCGATCAGCAATAATCCCAGTCCGCTGAGGACGGCGCCCCAGAAGAGAATGGCATCGGTCTTGCGGATACGATCGACGAGGTGAGAGATATAGGTACTGGCGATCAATACCCCGAGGGCGTAGAGCATGATGATCTGGCCGATGTCTTCCTGCTGGAAAGACTGGCTCGCCAGCAACAGTGGTAGCGCAAAGGTCACGATGCCGGTCATTACCGCCTTGGCCGGAATGCCGATCAGGCAAATCGTGCGCAGGAATTCCAGATTTCTCAGCACCCGGCCGAGGTCATGGGCAAGGCCGCGCAGGTTGGCATTCTGGCCGAGGGCCGCGGTGGTCTTCCGTGGCAAGTCGGGCACCAGCAGGATCG